>JAKALV010000402.1 GCA_021824055.1 Acidobacteriota bacterium | reverse complement strand
GCGCCCGAAGTGACGTTCTTCCCGAAGCTCATCGAGCTCGGCGCCGGCGCGTCGCGCAATATACGCGTCGGCATTGGTACCAGCGTCGCCGGTGGCGTCGAACGAAGCTATCGACTATTCGTGGAGGAACTGCCAAACGATTCCGCGCCCAAAGCGACGATGGTCGCGTTGCGCACGAAGATCGGTATTCCCATATTCGTTCGGCCGAGTCAGCCGGTTCGGTCGGCCGTCGTGGAGAGCGTCGGCGTCGAACCGGGCGGGACGGTGTCGGTGCGCGTGAAGAACACCGGCAATCTGCACGCCATCGTCGACAGCCTCACGATTGTCGGCCGGAACGCCGGGAACGCGGCGACGTTCACCCACGACGTCAAAGGTTGGTACGTACTGCCCGGCGCAACGCGCGCGTTTCGGCTGGCGCTCACGCCCGCGGAGTGCCGTGCGACAACCTCACTGGCCGTGACGGTATCGCTGCATGACTCGGCGCTCACCGGGAGCGGAACGGTGCCTGCGGCGGCCTGCGGCGGGCGCTGATCCAGTTACGTGAATTGGCGGTTAACGACCGTCAGCGTGACGGCGCTGGTGGTCGCGACGGGCGCTTCCGCGGAGACGTCAGTTGCCGGCTGGCAGCAGATCGGACCGCCGGAGCGTACTATTTGGGCGCTGGTCGTCGATGATGTCCCGCAGCGCGACGTGGAAGTCGTTCTGCGTCCCGGCGGGCCATGGATCGATCCCGCGGTTCTCGAACGTGCGGGGCTCAGACACTTGCCTGAAGGGTTGCGCGAGTCTCTGTTCGGGCCCGGATCACCGGCGTGGGTGTCGCTTCCATCGCTGGCGCCCCAAGTGCAGTTTCGCCTCGACGAGGAGCAAATTCGCCTCGTGCTCACCGTCGACCCATCCCTGTTCGAAGCAACAAACCTCGCCATCAGCAATCCACGGCCGCCACAGGTGTCGGTTCGCGGCAGTCCCAGCGCGTTCGTGAACTACAGCGCCCAGTGGTCGCCCTCGGGTGGCACATCAATGTACGCAGAAGTCGCAGCGCGTCTCGGGGAGCAATTGCTCACGACGAGCGCGCTTGTGGACAGCAGAGGACACGCGTCTCCAGGCCTGACGAGCTGGAACCTCGATCAAGTGAGCCGCCGCCGCCGTTGGGTGATCGGCGACACGGTCGGCCGCGCCACCACGCTCGGCAGCACGCCCGTCGTCGGCGGGTTCAGCGTCACGACTGAACCGAGCCTCGACCCCTATTACGTCGCCTATCCGTCGCCAACGATCGAAGGCGCCGTGCGGACGCCGTCGACCGCGGATGTCTACGTCGACGGGCGATTGGTATCGGAGCTGAAATTGCCGCCCGGTCGTTTCTCGCTGAGCGATCTGCCCGTGACGAGCGGTCTCGGTCGCGCGCGGGTCGTGCTGCGCGATGCATTCGGCCGCGAACAGGAGCTCTCTTTGGGCTTCTATCTCGCCACGTCCCTGCTCGGTGCCGGCGAGCAAAACTACACCTATGTCGCGGGCTGGGAGCGTCAAGCGTCAGAATCGGCTGTTGACTATGGCCGACCGGTCGTGACGCTCCTCCATCGTGTCGGCGTAACCGACGCGCTGACGCTTCAATTCCAGGCCGAGGGTGCACGGGGTGTGGGAGCGGCTGGGGGTGGCGTTGCCGTCCGCCTTTGGCGGCTGGGCGAAGGCGGTTTGGACGTGATGGTCAGCCGCACGTCCGCCGGAACGGGGCTGGCCAGTACGATCAACTACAATTTCCTGGCAGGAGCGCTCAGTGCCGACTTGCGAGGGACCTGGATCGGGCCTCACTTCGCGAATCTGTACCTGACGGCCGCTGACCGCGGCGAACTCTTCATCGACAGCTCGAGCAGTCTGTCTCTGGGGTGGCTGGGCACACTCTCGCTCGGCTACACACTCGGGTCGGGCCAGAATTTCCACGCTCGGGTTGCGACCGCCCATCCGGTCACAGCGGCTGCCGGCGCGGCGACCTCCGTGGGAATCGAACCGCTTGATCGGACGGTGCGTGGCTGGTGGTCGGCGAGCCTCGGCTCGCGTTTGCACGCCACGCTCTCGACGACACGGAGCCGAATTGCCGGTGGAGCACCGATCTGGGAAGGCCTCGCATCACTGAACGTGGTACTCGGGCGTCGGACGGTGGCAAGCGCCGTCGCCAGTGTCGATCGGGAAGGGCGAAGCGCGACGTTGTTGGATCTTCAACACGCCTTGCCGCCAGGCCCCGGATACGGCTTTCGAGTCGACGCGGATACGGCCGCGCCCTACGCCTCAGCCGCGACACTCAACGTCCAGCACCGGTATGGCGCGGTGGGAGTTCGGGCCGCTGCGTCGCGGGGCGAACGCGCCGACGTGGCTGTGAATGTGGCGGGCGGCCTGGTCGCGATCGGCGGCGGCCTTTTCATGACCCGCCCGGTTGATGATGCCTTTGCGTTGGTGCGAGTACCCAACCAACGCTCCGTGCGTGTCTTCGCGAATCATCATGAGATTGGCCGCACGACTGGGAACGGGACGGCCTTCGTGCCGGATCTGCAGTCGTATATCGCGAGCACGATCGGCATCGCGCACGAGGATCTGCCCGTCGATGTGCGGATCGGCGCGATCCAACAAGCGATTGCGCCACCGTATCGAGGCGGCGCAGTGGTCACATTCGAGGCGGTTCCCATTCGCGCGCTGGTCGGCCGGATCGACTTCCGCGGAACGGCGCCGAAGTTTGGGACACTGGTGGTGACGACGCCAAGCGGCCTCATCTTCAGCTCGCCACTCAATGAGCGCGGTGAT
>JAKALV010000077.1 GCA_021824055.1 Acidobacteriota bacterium | reverse complement strand
CGGCGCTGTTGGTGACCGTGACATCAACCGTGCCCGCTGCTGACGCTGGCGACGTGGCGGAAATGGAGGTCGCGGAATTCACCGTGAACGCCGCCGCAGCGGCGGTGCCGAATTTCACCGCCGTGACCCCGGTGAAATCAGTGCCGGTGATCGTGACGACCGTCCCGCCCGTGGTGAGCCCGGTGGCAGGGGACACACCGGTCACCGCCGGCGCCGGGGTGAAGGTGAACACATCAGCCGGCGATGTCGGACTCGTGCCGCTCGGAGTCACCACAGAGAAGTGCACCGAGGCCGCGCTCACGGCGCGGGGCCCGAACCTCGCGGCCGCGGAAGTGCCGGCGTACGTCACCGTGAACGTGATCGTCGTGGACGACACGACGACGACGTTGCTGATGGTGACGGTGCTGGGCGTGGCGGTGACGGTGGCGCCGGTGAAGAAGCCGGTGCCTGTCAAAGTGACCGTGGTGCCGCTCGTCAACGGGCCACTGCTCGGGCTGATACCCGTCACGGTGGGTGCCGCCGCGTACACGAACTGATCCGCGCTGCTCGTGGCGCTCGTGCCGGCCGGCGTGGTGACCGTCACGTCGACGGTGCCCAACGAATTGGCCGGCGACGTGGCCGCGATGGTTGTCGCGGAAGCCACGATCACGGTCGTCGCCGCCGCGGTGCCGAACTTGACGGCGGTCGCGCCGGTGAAGTTGGTGCCACTGATCGTGACGGTGGTGCCGCCGGCAACCGGGCCGCCCCCGGGCGTCAGCCCCGTTACGGTCGGTCCGTTCGCGTACACGAACTGATCCGCGCTGCTCGTCGCGCTGGTACCGCTGGGTGTCGTGACGGTGACATCCACGGTGCCCGTGCCCGCGGGCGACGTCGCCGTGATCGACGTGGCCGAGACGACGGTCACCGACGTGGCGCTCGCCGTACCGAATTTCACGGCCGTGGCGCCGGTCAGATTGGTGCCGGTGATCGTCACCGCGGTCCCGCCGGCGGTCGGACCGGTCGCCGGACTTACCGCCGTCACGGTCGGCGCGCTGACATACGCGAACTGGTCGGCCGTGCTCGTCACGCTGGTGCCGCCGTCAGTCGTGACGGTCACATCCACGGTGCCCGTGCCCGCGGGCGACGTCGCGGTAATCGATGTGTCCGACACCACTGTCACCGATGTCGCAGCCGTTGAGCCAAATTTCACCGTGGCCGACGCCACCGTCATCGGATGGGCGGCCACGAGTGTCTGGACATAGTTGAAGAGCGTCCCCGTGATGGTGACGACGGTACCGCCCGTGGCCGGACCGGTCGCGGGACTGATACTCGTGACGGTCGGTACCGCCGTGTAGACGAACTGATCCGCCGTGCCGGTCGCGCTCGTGCCGGCGGCCGTTGTCACCGTGATGTCCACGGTGCCGGCGAACGACCGCGCCGGCGACGTTGCCGTGATCGACGTCGCGGAATTGACGGTGAAGGCCGTGGCATTCGTGGTCCCGAACTTCACGGCAGTTGCGCCCGTGAAATTGGTTCCGGTGACGGTCACCGTCGCGCCGCCGCTGATGATCCCCGTCGCCGGACTGACGGCCGTGACCGTCGGCCCTTACGTGAACTGATCCGCCGAGCTCGTCACGCTCGTGCCGCCGGCGGTGGTCACGGTCACATCGACCGTGCCCGTGCCCGCCGGCGCGGTCGCGGTGATCGATGTGGCGGACACCACCGTCACCGACGTCGCCGCCGTGCCGCCAAAACTCACCGAGGCCGTTGGCGCGATCATGGGCTGAATGGTCACGGCAAGGCCCGCATAGGTGAAGAGCGTCCCGGTGATGGTCACCACCGTGCCGGCTGGCCCGCTCGTGGGGCTGATGCTCGTGACCGTCGGCACGGCGGTGTAGATGAATTTGTCCGATGCGCCCGTCGCGCTCGTGCCGCCGGCGGTCGTCACCGTGACGTCGACCGTTACGGCGGCTCCGTACGCCGGCGCTGTCGCCGTGATGGATGTTGCCGAGTTCACGGTATAGGTCGTGGCATCCACAGCGGCGAACTTGACCGCGGTTGCGTTCGTGAAATTCGTGCCCGTAATGGTGACCGTCGCGCCGCCGCTGACGATGCCCGTCGCCGGGCTGACGTTCGTGACCGTGGGTGCGTCCACGTAGGTGAACTGATCGGCCGCCGTTACCGGGCTCGTGCCGTCCGGCACCGTCGTCACCCTCACGTCAACGGTGCCACTGCTTGTGCCGGCCGGCGATGTGCACGTGATCGATGTCGCGCTGACGACGGTGACGTTGGTTGCGGAGTTCGCGCCGAACTTGACGGTGGCCGTCACGTTGAAGAAGGTCCCCGTGATCGTCACCGTTGTGCCACCGGTGGTTGGCCCAGTCGAGGGACTGATGCTGATGATGGTGGGCACGTTTCCAAACCCCGCCGCGGCCATGCCTGGGGGCGGCGACGCCGGCCCGGCGCTGGCGGCCCGAGTGATGCCCACCAAGAGACCGATGCACGCGACCACTGTGATTGCCCGACGCTGAATGATGCCCGATGCCGACACGAGGGGAGCCTTTCGCTTGCCCGAGCCAGGCCCGGGCAGCCAAGTAACGCAGATTTAGTTGTGGATCGCGGGGACCATAACACAAGAGCGAACAAGGTGACAACAGCAGACGCGAAGGCATATTGCCGCGCTGGACGGACGCGTGCACACCGTCGAAGGCGTCTCTCTCTGCAGCCCGGGCCTTCGATGTAACATCCCAACGCCTGTTGGCGTTCGTGTTCCAGTCCGGAGGACCCCGTGATCCTGCATCGCCGTCTGTCATTCGCACTTGCCGCCCTTGCGTCGTTCAGCGTGCTCGCGGTGGCTCAGTCGCCGTCACCTCAAGCCGTTGACCCGGCTTCGGCCATGCATTGGCGCCAGATCGGTCCCACGCGCGCCGGCCGCGCGCGCGCCGTGGCGGGCGTGCCGTCGCAGCCGAACACGTCGTACATCGGCTTTGACAACGGCGGCGTCTGGCGCTCCACCGACTACGGATCCAACTGGACGCCGATCTTCGACGGCGAGTCGACGGGCTCGATCGGCGCCATCGCCGTGGCGCCGTCCAATCCGAATGTCATCTACGTGGGATCGGGCGCGGGCATCATCCGCCCGGACCTGTCGACGGGCGACGGGCTGTACAAGTCCACCGACGCCGGTAAATCGTGGAAGCGCATTGGCCTCCCCGACAGTCAGATGATCGCGGCGATCGACGTCGACCCGAAGGATCCCAACCGTTTCTTCGTGGCGGTGCTCGGCCATCCGTATGGACCGAACGCGGAACGCGGCATCTTCCGGTCGACCGACGGCGGCGCCACGCTGCAAAAGGTTCTCTACACGGACGAGTACACGAGCGGCAACGACGTGCACATCGATCCGTCGGATCCGAACACCGTCTACGCCACGCTGTGGGTGCAGCAGCAGAGCTACATCGAAGGCGGCGCGTTCGGCGGCACGGGCGGCGGCTTCTTCAAGTCGACCGATGGCGGCACCACGTGGACGCAGCTCACCGACGGGTTGCCCGACATCATCCAGGCGAACTTCGCCGTCTCGCCGAGCAATCCGAAGGTGCTGTACGCCATCGTGGCCGGGCAGGCGGCGGCCGGCGGCGGAGGCCGTGGCGGAGCCGGCGGTGGCGGCGGCGCCGTGGGACTCTACAAGTCGATTGACGGCGGAGACCATTGGTTCCTCGCGGTGCGCGGTCTGGACGGACGCGGCACGCGCAACGCGGACAACCGGCCGATGGCCCGTATCGGTGGCGGCGATCTTCCCACGCTGGTTGTCGATCCGAAGAATGAGGACGTGATTTACAGCTGCTCGGTGGTCTTCTGGCGTTCCGAGGACGCCGGGCTGACCTGGACGGCCGTGCGCGGCGCGCCGGGCGGCGACGACTACCAGAAGGCGTGGATCAATCCGAACAACCCCGACATCATCGTGGTCGTCAGCGATCAGGGCGCGGTGGTCTCCGCCAATCGCGGCGGGAGCTGGAGCAACTGGTACACGCAGCCGACGGCGGCGATGTATCACGCCTCGACGGACAACGCGTTTCCGTACCGCGTGTGCAGCGGCCAGCAGGATTCCGGTTCCGCCTGCGTGGACAGCCGCGGCAACGACGGCGAGATCACGTTCCGCGAATGGCATCCGGTCGGCATCCAGGAATACGGCGAGGCCGCGCCGGATCCGAAGAATCCGGATCTCGTGTACGGCAGCTCGCGCAATAACGTGACGCTCTACGATCGCCGCAACGGGCAGATCAAGAATGTCGGTCCGAACATCGCGGGCGACGCCGACGCGACCGGCAAGACGTTCAGCCGCAACGTGCGCACGCAGCCGCTCGAATGGTCGCCCGTGGACCACACGTCCCTGTTTTACGCGCAGAACGCCGTGTGGCGGACGCGCAACGGCGGCAAGAGCTGGACGCGCATCAGCGGCGACCTCACGCGGCAGACGTGGGCGGTGCCCGCGAATACCGGGAAGTACGGCGCGAGCGTCACGCCGGGTCCGGCCGGCAGCATCACGGCGCTGTCGCCATCGCCCCTTGATATCAACACGCTCTGGGCGGGCACTGACGACGGCCAGATCCAGGTGATGACCGGCGCCGCCGGCACCTGGACGAACGTGACGCCGTCGATCGTCAAGCCCTGGGCGCGCGTCTTCAACATCGACGCGGGACACTTCAGCGCGCTCACGGCGTACGCGGCGGTCAACACGATGCGCCTCGACGACATGAACCCGCATTTCCTCCGCACGCGTGACGGCGGCAAGACGTGGACGGAGATCAACACCGGCATCGCGCCCGGCGCGGTGTCCAACTCGATCCGGGAGGATCCGAAACAGAAGGGCCTGCTGTACGCCTCGACCGACACGCAGGTGTGGGTGTCGTTCGACGACGGTGACCACTGGCGGTCGCTGCGGATCGACATGCCGGCGGTGTCGGTGCGCGACATCACGGTGAAAGACGACGACACGTGCATGTGCTCGGACCTGGTCGCGGCCACGCACGGTCGCGGGTTCTGGATCCTGGATGACGTCACGCCGTTGAGGGCGGCGGCGGCGATCCGCGCGGCGGAGAAGGCGCGCACCGCGTACCTCGTGAAACCGGCCACCGCCGTGCGCGTGCGGTTTGGCATGAACCCGCCGACGCCGTGGCCGATCGAAGTGCCGGCCGGCGAAAACCCGCCGCCCGGCGCGATCCTCGACTACTACCTGGGCGCGGATGCGAGCGGGCCGGTCACGCTCGAGATTCTCGGCGCCGGCGGCCGCGTCGTCCGCACCTACTCGAGCACGGATCCGGTGCAGATGCCGAACGCGGCCAGCGATCCGGTGGCGTACAACAAGATCTGTCAGGAGACGCCGAACGCGCCGGACTGCTCGGTGCCGCTCTACTGGGCGGCGCCGCCGATGGTGGTCTCGGCGAAGGCCGGCATGCACCGCGTGTGGTGGGACATGCACTACGACCCGATCGAGGGTGAGGGCGGCGGTCGCGGTGGCGGCGGCGGTGCCGCCGTGCCGCATCGGTCGTATCCATCGGTGAACGCGCCGTGGGCGGCGCCGGGCGCGTACACCGTGCGCCTGAAGGTCGGCGGCGCGAGCTACACGCAGCCGATCACCGTGAAGATGGATCCACGCGTCAAGACCTCGGCGATGGACCTGGCCACCTTGGCCCGGTTGACCGACGAGATGTACAACGGCGCCGTCTCGGCCCGCGCGGCAGCGGAGAAGGCGCGCGCGCTCTCCGCGCAGTTGGCGACGCTCAGCGGCGACGGCATCGCGGCGTTCAAAGCGCAGGTCGACGCCGTGGCGCCGGCCGCGCCCGCGGGTGGCGCCGGCCGCGGCGGACGCGGGGGCGGCGCCCGGGTTGGCGGTGCCGGTGGTCGTGGTGGCGGCGCGGCGGCGGCGCCGACGTTGCCGGGAGTCAGCGCGGCGATGCTGGCAGCGGCCAACGCCATGCAGGCCGCGGATGCTGCGCCGACCGCGCGCGAGATGGCGGCCTGCGCCGCCGCGCGCGCAGAGTCGGCGGCCGTGATGCAGAAGTGGACCACGCTCACGACCACGACGCTGACGTCGCTGAACGCGAAGCGGAAGGCCGCCGGCCTGCCGCTGATTACGATCGGGAAGTAGCGGGTTTCTCGGAGCGGGCGGTGATCGGCCTGGGTGAATGCACCCGGGCCGTTGCGCCTGAGATAGAGTAGCGCCTTCACCTCGAATGTCGCTGCCCGCAGGAACCCGCCTCGGCTCCTATGAAGTGCTCGCGCCGCTCGGCGCGGGCGGCATGGGTGAAGTGTATCGGGCGAAAGACACGAGGCTCGGGCGCGAGGTGGCCATCAAGGTGCTGCCCGAGGCGTTCGCGCGCGACGCGGATCGGCTCGCGCGGTTCACTCGCGAAGCGCAGGTGCTCGCGTCGCTGAACCATCCGAACATTGCGGCGATCTACGGCATCGAGGAAATGAAATCGGGAATCATTTCCGACCAACGTCGGACGGAAATGATTCCCGATTTCATTTCCCGCGCGCTCGTCATGGAACTCGTTGAGGGGCAGGACCTCTCAACGCTGATCGCACGTTCGGCTGGACCTGAAGGGCCAGCCCTCCAACTATCCGATGCGCTCGCCATCGCCCGTCAGATCGCCGATGCTCTCGAAGCCGCGCACGAGCAGGGCGTCGTCCATCGCGACCTCAAGCCGCAGAACATCAAAGTGCGCGCGGACGGCACGGTGAAGGTGCTCGACTTCGGGCTTGCGAAAGCGATGGATCCTGCCGGCGCGTCGGGCAGCGACGCGATGAATTCGCCGACGATGACCGCGCGGATGACGCAGATGGGGATCATCCTCGGGACGGCCGCCTACATGGCGCCCGAGCAAGCG
This sequence comes from Acidobacteriota bacterium, assembly GCA_021824055.1. Lineage (GTDB taxonomy): Bacteria > Acidobacteriota > Vicinamibacteria > Vicinamibacterales > SCN-69-37 > SCUN01. The sequence goes on along the minus strand of JAKALV010000077.1, from coordinate 5,424 downwards.
AAGGGCAAGGCCGTCGATCGCCGCGCCGACATCTGGGCGTTTGGCGCCGTGCTGTACGAAATGCTCACCGGCCGCCGTGCGTTCGACGGCGACGACATCACGGAAGTGCTGGCGTCGGTCCTGAAGACCGAGCCCGCCTGGAACGCGATTCCGGCCTCGACGCCCGCGTCGGTGCGCCGGTTGCTGCGACGGTGCCTCGAGAAGGATCCGAAGAAGCGTCTCAGCTCGATCGGCGACGCGCGCCTCGATCTCGACGAGCATGCCGACGACATGGCGCCGTCCGCGAGCGCGTCCGTGCCGATGCCGGCGACGTTGAGCGGCGCGACGATGGCGAGCGCGCCGGCGCGTGTCGGGATGCGCCGCTGGATCTGGCCGGCCGTGGTCTTTGGCGTGATGCTCGCCGCCATGATCGGCGAGCGATTCTGGCTGTCGGTGACGTCGGCGGGCGATGCCGGGCTCGCGCGCGTCTCGATCGTCGCGCCGCCGGGCGAGACGATCTATCCCGACACGAGCGGCGTCGCGATCTCGCCGGACGGCACGATGGTCGTGTTTGCGACCGGCTCGACCACGCAGTCGATCAGCCAGCTCTGGATTCGTCGTCTCGGCTCACTCACGGCGCAGCGCATCGAGAACTCGGACAACGGGACAGGGCCGTTCTGGTCCGCCGACAGCAAGCGGATCGGTTTCTTTACCGCGAACCAGTTGAAGACCGTGGCGGCGTCGGGCGGCCGGCCGGAAGTACTGGCCGACACGCCCAACGCGCGCGGGGGCGCATGGAACAGCGACAACGTTCTGCTGTTTGCACCGGACGCCACGGGGCCGATCTTCCGCATGTCCGGCAGCGGCGGCGCGGCCACGCCGGCCACGACGCTCGACAAGGCGCGCAAAGAGAGAGGGCATCGCTATCCGCAGTTCCTGCCGGACGGCGACCATTTTCTCTACGCCGTCCTGCCTGGGAAGAACGGCAAGTTCGACATTTTCGCCGGCTCGCTGTCGAAGCCGGCGGACCGCGTGTTCATCGCCGCGCTCGAAACGGCGCCCATCTACGCGGCGCCGGGCTATCTGATCTACGGGAGGCAGGGCGTGCTCACGGCCGCGCCGTTCGATGCCAAGGCGCTCAGGATCACCGGTGACCCGGTGCAGTTGCCCGATCAGCCGTCGGCCATCCTCGATCCGAAATATTCCTGGACGGCGGCACCCTTTGCGTCGATTTCCGCGACTGGCACGCTCGCGTACTACTCGGCGCCGTCGATGAACTCGAAACTGGTGTGGCTGAACCGGGCCGGACAGATCACCGGGGCCATCAAGGTGCCGGAGGGACCGATTGATACGGCGCGCATCTCGCCCGACGGCACGCAGGCGGCGCTCGTGCGCTCGACCTCGCCGTCCGAGTCGACGATCTGGATCGCGGATCTGGCGCGCGGCAGCGTGGCGCCCATCACCTCGGGCCACGGACGCAACGATTCTCCCGTCTGGTCGCCCGACGGCGCCCGGATCGCATTCGGGTCGGATCGCGACGGCGCGCAGAACATCTTTGTGAGAGCGCTGGGCGACGCGGCGCCCGAGCGTGCCCTCTATCAGTCTGATGTGCTGTTCAAGGGTCCTGACGATTGGTCTCCGGATGGCAGGACGATTGCCGTCGGCCAGCTCGATCCGGATACCGCGCAGAACATCTATGCCCTTTCGGTCGCAGGCGGGCCCATCACGCCCATCGTGCGCGGACCAATGCGCGACACGGCCGCCCGGTTTTCCCCCGACGGCAAGTGGCTCTCGTACGCGACGGATGAGACGGGGCAGTTTCAGATCATGGCGCAGCCGTTTCCGGGCCCGGGCCGAGCCGTGCGGATCTCGCAGGATGGCGCGCTGGACGCTTGGTGGTCGAAGGACGGCCGCGAAATCGTCTACGTCAGCGACCAGGTCGATTCGCTGTGGACGGTCGACCTGGCGCCCGGCGCCACGCTGCGGCCCGGCGTGCCGAGAAGGATCGCCACCTTGCCGCATGAGATCAGCAGCATCGACGCGGGCCCCGACCTGCAGCGCTTCCTCGTGGTCATGCCCGAGAACACCGGGCCAGGCTCGATCACGCTCGTCCAGCACTGGCGCGGCGCGCTCGATCAGAAGAAGTAGTCGGCGCGGCCGGACCGTCCGGCTCGGCGGGACCCGAAGGTTCGGCTCGGCTGGACCTGAAGGTCCAGCCCTCCAGACGTCTGGAGTCTGTACCGCCGGACCTCTGGAGCGCCGGACCTTCAGGTCCGGCCGGTGGTTGACGTTTGGAGCGCCGGACCTTCAGGTCCGGCGGGTGCCATCGACTGGTCAGGCCTTGACGTCCAGCAGCAACCCGATGGTCTTGGGCTCGCCGTCCAGCGCCGCCGGCGCATCAGCCGAGGCCGGTGGCTGGGGTGGGTGCCTGGGCTCGGGATGCGGCCGATGCCGGGCGCTGGCGTCGTCGCGTTCCCGATGGGGGTCGCGGTCCGTCTGGTCGATGAGGGTCGGATGGTGCAACGCCGAGATCTGGTTGGTCATCATCACGCGCTCCCTTCCGGGTCGCCTCCGGGGGCATCCCGGATGAGGCCGTCACTTCAGTAATCGGCCGCGCGGGGCCGGCTTGGAGGAGCCGGCCGTGTCTTTCCGGATAAACTTAGGCGTTGCCCCCTGCGGCAGCCGCCCGAACCGGTGGTCGTTCGAGGAATCACACACATGAACAGCCAGAACACGCTATATCCGCGAGCCAGGATCCCGTATGGAACCTGGGGCGCCAGTTATTTCCCTGCCTGGCAGACGTCGGCGCTCGCCGAGGTCAACATCGGGCAGTTCGCGGCCGAGTCGATGAATCGCATCTTCGGTCTGCGCCGGGTGCCGACCGCGGCGCTCGAGTACCTCATCCTCGGCTCGACGATCCCGTGGCACTGGAAATTCTGGAACGCGCCGATGCTGGCCGCGTCCTTCGGCCGCCGCATTCCGGGGTATCACCTCGAGCAGGCGTGCGCGACGGGGCTGCAGGCCACGCTCGCGGCCGGCGCGCAGGTGGAAGGGCAGGGCGGCGATGTGGTGGGCGTCCTGACGTTCGACCGGACGAGCGACTCGCCGGTCGGCGTATTTCCCGAGCGCCGCGCCTACGAGCGCACGTTTGCGCTCAACGACGTGTGGGAGAACTTCGGCTTCGATCCGGCGACCGGCAAGGCGATGATCAACACGGCCGGCGCGGCGGCGCGCAAGCACAAGATCGATCGGCGCGAGGTCGACGAGGTGATCTTCCATCGCTACCAGCAGTACTTCGAGGCGAAGCACTCGGGCTTTCTCGACAAGGTCTGCGTGCCGCTCGACCTCTTGAGCGTGCAGGGCAAGCCGATGGGCCGGATCGATCAGGACACCGGCGTGAAGCAAGTCACGCTGGAAGCGCTGCGCGAGATGCGCGAGCTCGACACCTGCGTCACCGCCGGCGGCCAGACGCACGCGGCCGACGGGATGGCCACGCTGCTCGTCACCACAAAGGAGCGCGCGGCCGAACTGAGCCCGCGGCCCGAGATCGACATCACGTTCGTGGCGAGAACCGAGGCCCGGGCCAACCCGAGCCTGATGCCCGAGGCGCCGTCGCTGGCCGTGCAGAAGCTGTTCGCGCGCACGGGCTTCACGATGAAGGACATCGCCGTCACGAAGAACCACAACCCGTTCGCGGTCAACGATGTGATTTTCTCCAAGATGCTCCATCACGACTGGCACGACGTCAACCGCACCGGCTGCTCGCTCGTGTGGGGACATCCGCAGGGACCGACGCTGACGCGGTCGCTGATTGAAGGGCTGGAAGAAGCCGTGATGCTCGGCGGCGGGCGCGTGCTGCTCTTCGGTTGCGCCGCCGGCGACGTCGGCATCGCCGCCATCTTCGAAGTGAGCGATCGAAAGATCGCGTCCAAGGAAGCCCGGAGGAAGCAGTAATGGCGACCACCGCGATGCGCAAGAGCACGCTCGAGACGCTCGGCCTCGGCACGCCGCTCGACGCGTTCAAGAACGGCCGTCTGCCGGCCGACACCGCCAGCCTCGTCGATCAGGTCTTCGGACCGGCGACCGACCGCGGCAGCCTCGTCATTTCCGGCGCCAACGGGATCGTCGGCGCGGGCAAGATGATGCAGTTCGCGTCGCGGCTGCAGCCCTACGGCGTGACCGTCGTCGGACTCGACATGCCGAACGCCCCGGACGGCATCGGTCAGAAGTACCCGGGCCTCGTCGCGTCGTTCGGCCGCGAGGCCGCCGATCGCATCATGGGCGGTATTGTGCAGCTCAAGTACGACGGCCGAACGCTGCCGCCGGCGCTGGCCGGCTTCAAGCCGCGTTTCCTGCTCGAAGCGATTCCGGAAATCCTCGACGTCAAGCGCGCGCACTACGCGATGTTCCGCGCGGCGTTTCCGGGGATCGAGATCCGGTCGGTCACGTCCGGGTTCCCGAGCCGCGAGCTCGGCGTTGGCGTGGCGCACCCCGCGTTCCCGCACGAGATCAACAAGGTGTTCGAAATCGTCGAAGCGCAGCCGTCGGCGATCACACAGCTGTTGTGGTCGATGGGCCTCCTGCCGATGGAGGTGGGCGACCACTGGTCGTTCATCCTCGACGTGCTGTTCTGCGGTGTCGCGCTCGCCGCGCTCCGGTATCACGCGTCGCACAACATGCCGTACTGGAAGATCGACAAGTTCGTCCGCAAGTACTACGGGCCGAACCCGATGCGCGCGCACGACGCGATCGGCGCCAAGGGCGCGAACTTTCTGACCTGGTCGTGCCTGCACCACCTCAGCAAGGAGTACGGCCCGCTCTTCGAGCCCACGGCCGATCTGACCGAGCGCAAGGAGACGGGGCAGAACTGGTATCCGCCGAATCATTTCCGCCCGCTGGTCGACTGGGCGCTGACCTCGGCGGATGAGAGCGAATTCCAGACGGCCATCGCCGGGCCGCTCATCCAGATGACGGCGTTGATGGTGCACGAGCGCCGCTCGCACCTGGCGCAGATGAACGCGATCGGCGAGATCTGCGCGCAGTTCCGCTCCGGGTTGCCGGCGATGATCCGGGCGCTGGGTCCGGCCAGGGCGAAATCGTTCGTGGCGGCGTACCACAAGCAGCATCCCGAGTCGGCGAAGACGGCGTGGCATGAGGATGCGCTCGATCGATTGAGCGAGCCCGAGTGGCAGCAGCTCTACGTGAACGCCGAGCACGACGGCAACGTCGGCGTGATCACGATCAGCCGCGAGAGCTACAACGGTGATGTGGACGCGGAGCTCAACCGCGCGATCGACTGGCTGAAGGCCGCGCAGATCGATCGCGTGATCCTCAGCGGCGATTTCCACCTCTCGACGCAGATGGTCGGCGCCGACACCAGCGAGTTCTACCCGGCGCTCGACGATGTCGCGGTCGGCCAGGCGCTCGCGGAGCGCTGGACCGCCA
>JAKALV010000401.1 GCA_021824055.1 Acidobacteriota bacterium | reverse complement strand
CGCGGCGAAAGGCCTGACGCGTCTGCGCGAGACACACTTCAGCGCGCGGCACGCTCTCGCGCACGACCCCCGTCTCGAGATCGCGGCGCTTCACCGTATCGCGAGCGGCCAGCGCGGGAATCGCCGCGCCGGTCGTCATCGCCGCGGCAATCACGCGGTCAATCAGCGCGGCGCTGGCAAAGGGCCGGGCGGCATCGTGAATCAACACGACGTCGGCGGCCGCGGAAACGGCGCCGACCCCTTCCCGTACGGAATCCTGCCGGCGCGCGCCACCTGCCACCACTCGGTACGCAGATCGGGTCGGACCGATCAATGCGGGGGCCGCCCTGACCAACGATGCGGGCAACACTACAACCAGCTCGTTCACGGCGGGGTGCGCGTCACAGAGCGCCACGCTCCATTGCAGCAACGTCCGGCCGCCGACCTCCAGCAATTGCTTCGGCCGGTCGGCGCCCATGCGGGCGCCCTGACCTCCAGCCACGATGACGGCGGCGACGTGCATCCCCTATTCTACCGTTCGACAGAACTGATCGATCCGCTGCTCGGTCAGCGCCCGGGCGCGATCGGCAACGGCCTCGGAGAGACCGGCCGGCGCATAGATGACCACCACCGCGTCCACGGTGGCCGGCGTCACCATCGTGCGCGCCGAGTCGGACGTGGGATTGCCGAATGGTCCGATCGCATCGGCCAGCACGAGCCGGCCGCCCACGTGCACGGTGTCCTTGCGGATGCCGGCGTACTCCTCGCCCTCCCGTCCACGCCGCAGGGTCACCGCACCGCTGATGCGCCCGACATCGTACAGACCGAACGACAGCTGAGTCTCGAGCGAGGTCCAATTGATGACATCCACCAGGCTGTTGACGCGCGGCAGCTCGTCGCCCCGGCGCACCCGGCGCAGCAGCGCCTCAGACGATGGCCGGGTCTTGGTGGGATCGATGCCGAGCCGCTTGTACATGGTGCGAACGGCCGCGATGATGTCGGCCGGCTCCGGCGCGGTTCTCATGGCCGCGGCGGCCAGGCGCTCCGGTTCGTCCATCCGCGCGTCCCGATCCAGAACGCGCACGGGCCCGGTGCGCCACGTGACCGGCCGCACGATCCCGGCGAGTCCGGCTTCGACCTCCACGGGAAACGCCACGCTCATGATGCCGCTCCGGCCACGACGGCCTGCACCCGCGCCGCCAGCGGTCTCGCGTCTTCTCGCGTCAGTCCCGATGTCGAGATCGGCTCGTGGACCGTGATCGTCACGTCACCGGGACACGTCATCAATCGGCCCTTCAGCATCACGTGACGGCTGCCCGCCACGCTGATCGGCACAACCGGCAAGCCACTCTCGATGGCCAGCAGGAACACGCCGCCCTTGAACCGGGCCACGCGACCGTCCCGGCTCCGCGTCCCTTCGGGAAAGATGATCAGCGATGCCCCCTGGCTGACCATCCGTTGCATCTTCTTGAAGACCGAGGCGCCCGGGTGATCGCGGTTCACGAGCAAGTGCCCGGCCAGATGGAGGTGCCATCCGAGAAACGGAAACGCCCCCAGCGACGACTTGGCGATGATCCGCAGCTGATGCGGCAGCGTCGAGAAGATGACCGGAATGTCGTAGAAGCTCTGATGATTCGAGGCGAAGACGTAACTGACGCCAACGGGCGGCAGCGCGCCCTTCATCTCGACGCGCACGCCGGTGGTCCACAAGATCAATCGTGCCCACATCCGCGCGCATCGGTGCGCCGTATAGCCGCGCCGGTCGATGAGCGTCGAGAGCAACGACACCGACCCGAGGACGATCGTGTAGACAGTGATGGCGGGAATGAGAAAGAAGACCGTGCGCCACCAGTGAAACGCCGGCAGCTTCACGCTTGCGCGGCCGTGCGCGCGCCGTTGGCCGCGCCTCGGGACTCACCACCGGGGGCCATGTCGACGTACTTGCCGAAGATCATGCGTCCGGCTGTGGTCTGCAGCACGCTCGTCACCACCACATCCAGGTTGCGGCCGATCATCCGGCGGGCGTTGTCCACCACCACCATCGTGCCGTCGTCGAGATAGGCGACGCCTTGATTCGGCTCCTTGCCCTCTTTGCTGACGAACACATGCATCACTTCACCGGGCAGCACGACCGGCTTGAGGGAATTGGCCAGCTCGTTGATGTTCAACACCTCGACGCCGCGCAGCTGCGCGATCTTGTTCAGATTGAAGTCGTTGGTCACGATCTTGCCGGCCAGCGCGCGCGCCAGCTCGATCAACTTCATGTCAACGTCCTTGACGGATGGAAAATCCAGATCAGAAATAATGACCTCGACGCCGGCCATCTTCTGAATGCGATTCAGAATGTCGAGGCCGCGGCGGCCGCGGTTGCGCTTCAGCGCGTCGGAGGAGTCGGCGACGAACTGCAGTTCCTTCAGGACGAACTGCGGAACCACCAGCGTGCCGTCCATGAAGCCGGTCTCGACGATCTCCGCCACGCGGCCATCGATAATCACGCTCGTGTCGAGAATGCGGTGGCGGCGGGCCGGACGCGCATCGCGAAACAGGCTCGCCAGCTTGGCGGGCTCCAGCCATTCGCCCTTGCGGGCGCCGGTGACCAGGCCGAGATACGGCAAAATCAGGATCACGAGGGTGTGGAAGAATTGCACGCGGTGATCGTTGCTGTTCGCCCAGAAGAGGGACGAGCCGATCGCTCGGGCGATGAACAACCCGACGCCGAAACCGAGCAGGCCGCCGAGCACGTGCGTCGCCGCCGCCTCGTGCAGACGCGCCTCCGTGACGGCGATCACGACGGCGAGTCCCAAACCGAGTGTTGCGTTGATCC
>JAKALV010000400.1 GCA_021824055.1 Acidobacteriota bacterium | reverse complement strand
GGTGAAGACGTCGAAAAAATGCTCGCGCGAGCCCGCGCCGCCAGACGCGATGACGGGGATGCGCACCGCGGTGCTGACCGCGGCGGTGAGCGCGCAGTCGAATCCCTGTTTCGTGCCGTCGCGGTCGATCGACGTCAGGAGAATCTCGCCGGCGCCGCGCGCCTCGGCTTCGCGCGCCCACTCAACCGCTTCTCGAGACGATTCCGCGGAGCCGCTGCGGCCGAACACCACCGCGCGGTCGCGCTCCCACTTGGCATCGATGGCGACGACCGCCGCCTGGCTGCCGTAGCGGCGGGCGATGGCGGTGATGAGCTCGGGCGTCGCGAGCGCCGCCGAGTTGATCGCCACCTTGTCGGCGCCCGCGTCGAACGCCGCGCGGGCATCGTCGATGGCGCGGATGCCGCCGCCGACGGTGAGCGGCACCGAGAGTTCGGCCGCGATGCGGCGGATCGTGTCGACGATGGCGCGGCGCCCTTCGAGGGTGGCGCTGACGTCGAGCATGACGAGCTCGTCGACGCCCTCGGCGCTGTAGCGGGCCGCGAGCGCCGCAGGATCGCCGGCGAGCTCGAGTCCCTGAAAGTTGACCCCTTTGACCACGGCGCCGTCGCGGACGTCGAGGCAGGCGATGATTCGGTTCGTGAGGTTCGTGGGGTTCGTGGGGTTCGGGTTCATTGTGTCACCGCCCGCGCGAAGTTGGCGAAGATCGTCGCTCCGGTATCGCTTGAAAGTTCCGGGTGAAACTGCACGCCGAAGATGTTGTCGCGCTCGATGGCGGAAGCGAAGGTCGCGCCGTGCGTCGTGGTGGCGACCGTAGCGGGGGAGATGGGCGCGGCGTACGAGTGGGCGAAATACGCAAAGGCGCCTGGCTCGACGCCGGCGAGCAGTCGGGACCCGCCGACAGGCGCGAGCTGGTTCCATCCAAGATGCGGCACCTTCACCGAATTGAAATCGGGAATCAATTCAGTGAATTGATTCCCGATTTCAATTAGCGATTGGCACAAGCCTTGCGCCAGGGCCAGGCCGGGGACACCCGGGGCCTCGGCGCTGCCCTCAAAGAGCCACTGCATCCCCAGACAGATCCCGAACAGCGGCACGCCGGCCCGAACACGCGCGAGCAGCGCCTCGCGCCAGTCGTCGCCGATCGACGCCGTTGCTGAGAAGTGGCCGACGCCCGGCACCACCAGACCCGCCGCGCCGGCGAGCGCCGCCGGTGATACCGCGATCGACGGCTCAAGCCCCGCGCGCCGCAGGCCCCGCATGACCGACGTCAGGTTGCCCGCTCCGTAGTCAATCAACGCCACCGTCTTCATTTACAGCAGCGCCTTCGTCGATGGCAGGACGCGCGCCATCTGGCGGTCCCTGGCGCAGGCGACGCGCAGCGCGCGGGCAAACGCTTTGAACGCCGCTTCGACCTTGTGATGACTCGATCGTCCGTACATCACCTTCACGTGCACGTTGGCACGCGCGGCCGATGCGAAGCCGTCAAAGAAGTCGTGAACGAGCTCCGTGGTGAGATCGCCCACGCGAGCCGCCGGCTTCTTCAGGTCGACCACGCACGCGGGGCGGCCGGACAAATCGATCGCCGCCACAGCCAGGGTCTCGTCCATCGGCATCACGAAGTAGCCGGCGCGGTTGATACCGCGCTTGTTGCCGACGGCCTCGCGCACGGCCTCGCCCAGAGCGATACCGACATCTTCAACGGTGTGATGCTGATCCACGTCCAGATCGCCGTCCGCGCTGAGGACGAGGTCGAACCCGCCGTGCCGCGCGAACAACTCCAGCATGTGGTCGAAGAACCGAATGCCGGTGCGGACGTCATAACGGCCCCGTCCCTCGAGCGTCAGCGTCAGCGCGATCCGGGTTTCGGTGGTGCGGCGGCTAATCGTGGCGCGGCGCATAGAACGCCTCCATGGCCCGCAGGCAGCGGGCCGTGTGGGCGACGAGCCCGGTGGTGATGCGGACCGCGCCGGCGCAACCGGGCGCGGTGGATCGATCCCGCACGAAGATGCCCCGCGCGGCGAGATACGCCACCAGCTCCGTTGCGCGCGCGCCGGCGTTGATCAGCACGAAGTTCGCTTCGCTCGGCCAGAACGCGATGCCGTGCCGCCCGCAGAATTCGTACACAGCCTGCTTCGACGCGCCTGCTTCCGCGACGCACGATGCCAGCCACGGCGGATCTGACAGTGCGGCTTCGAGCGCGACCGTGGCGGCGATGTTGAGGGAGTACGGCGCCTGCAGCGTGGCCAGCGGCGCCAACGTCTCCGGCCGCGCGATCAGCGCGCCGATCCGCAGCGCCGCCAGGCCGTGGCCCTTCGCGAAGGTGCGCCCGACGATCACGTTTCGGTAGCGGCCCGCCCGGTCGTCGCGCAGCGTGCCGATGAACGACCGGCCGCTGAAATCCGCGTACGCTTCATCGACAACGATCGTGGCGTCGGACCGCGCCGCGGCAATGGCCTCGATCGCGCCGGCGGGCAGACCGAGGCCGGTCGGATTGTTCGGATCCGTCAGATAGACCAACCGTGCTGTCTCGCTCGCCGCGAGCACATCGGCCAGGGAGAACTCGAAGTTGTCGCGCGGTGGCACTCGAACAACCGCGCCGCCAGACTCCTCGATGCAGGCCGCGTACATTTCGAACGCGGGCTCGAGAACTACGCCGGTGAAACCACGTTCCGCGCTGGCCGCCGCCGCGGCCAGGTGCAAGCCCTCGTCCAGACCGTTGACGAGCAGCACCCAATCGCGCGGCACACCAAACCACGAGGCGGTGGCCTCGATCGCGCTCGTGTAGTCGGGATACGACGCGATC
>JAKALV010000076.1 GCA_021824055.1 Acidobacteriota bacterium | reverse complement strand
TGATGTGTGGGTCAACAACGTGGGGCAGGGCATCACGCGCAATCCGTCGGAGCTGACCGACGAGGACATCGACGCCGTGATGCGGGTGAACGTCAAGTCGGCGCTGTACGGCATGCAGGCGGTGTTGCCGCACTTCAAGAGCCGTGGCGCCGGGCAGGTGATCAACGTGTCGTCCATGCTCGGCCGCACGCCGTTTGCCGTGATCCGTTCGGCGTACTGCGGCGCGAAACATTTTCTCAACGCGCTTACAGCCACGTTCCGGGCCGAAGTGCAGGCGACCCATCCGGGGATCCAGTTCACGCTCGTGTCCCCCGGCGTGGTGCGCACGGACTTTGGCCTGAACGCCATCCACGGCGGTCCCGACTCGCGGACGTTTCCGGAATCGCAAAGCGCCGAGGAGGTTGCGGCGGTGCTGGCTGAAGCCGTGGAAACGCGGAAGCCCGACCTCTACACGCGCAAGGGCGCCAAGGATCGCGTGCTGGGTTACCTCGCGGCGTTGACTGAGGATCCGCAATAAAATCTCCGTCATGTCGCTGAACTTCCAGGCCACCAGGTTCCAGTGCACCTGGCCGTGGGAAATGCTCGTCATGCTCTGCGACGGCCGCATCGTGTGCGGCTGCGCGGACCCGCTCGCCAAACGCGTGCTCGGTGACGCCCGGACGACGACGATCGAGGGGATTTGGCGCGGCGAGAGGATGACGGGCCTGCGCCGGGACATGAACAACGCGGGCTCCGACTTCTGCGGCGACTGCCCGTTGAAGCGGCCGCTCGAGCCTGGCGAGGAGCCTTCGATCCGCCCGCTCGAGGTGGGCCGGCATCCCGGCCGGATGTTCATCGAGTGCACGGCGGCCTGCAACATCTCCTGCCACCAGGCGATCTGCGCGCCCGAGACCGGCATCACGAAGACGCGTCAGGCCGGGATGCTCGACTTCGACGTGTTCCGCAAGGTCATCGACGAAGTGGGCCCGTCGCTCGGCCGCATCGACTTCTTCAATTACGGTGAAGCGTTTCTGCACAAGCGCGCGGTCGAGATGTGCGAGTACATCAAGTCGCACCACCCGCACATCTATCTCTACACGAGCACGAACGGCGGCGCGTTCAGCGAAGCGCAGGCGCGCCGGCTGGTGCACTCCGGCATCGACGAGGTGACCTTTTCGATCGACGGCGCGACGGCCGACAGCTACGCGCAGTACCGGCAGCGCGGCAAATTCGATATGGCGATGCGCAACCTCGGCGCCATGGTCGACGAGAAGCGGAAGTCGGGCCGCGATCTGCCGCAACTCAACTGGCGCTACATCCTGTTCAAGTGGAACGACAGCGACGAGGAGATGGCGCTGGCGCGCAAGCTCGCCGTCGAGATCGGCGTCGACCGCCTCTGTTGGGAGATCACGGACCATCCGGAAGACGCGTATTCGCGCCGGTTTGCGCGCGGGACGGAAGGGTTCGAACGCATCCGTCGGGAGACGTGGGACGACAGCAATCTCGGCAACGCGATTCCCGGCGCGACGCCGCGCGCACGGATCGAAGTGCGCACGGCGCCCGCATTCCTCAGGTTCTTCACCGGCGAGGGCGTGCGAGCGGCGGCGGGGAAACCGCGCACGGTTAGGACGCGCGTGCGCAATCAATCGACGCGGCCGTTTGTCGCCGACGCCACCTATGGCCGGCGGCTCGTGCGCCTCGGCGCGCAGCTCTGCCGCGAGGACGGGTCGCTGATCAATCTCGATTTCGCGCGCGCGCGCCTGCCCGGTCCCATCGGCCCGGGCCAGGCCGCCGACATCGCCATCGAGCTGCCGCCCATCGCCGAGCCGGGCCGCTACCTCCTCAAGTTCGATCTGGTCAGTGAGGGCGTCGAGTGGTTCGAGAAGTGCGGATCGCCGACCACGACGACACGGTTCGTCGTGTCGTGAATTCTCTGAGGCGTCGTCCAAGGTCCAAGGTCCAACGTCCAAGGTCACTCGTCGTCCCAAGGTCCGGACGTCCTTGGTCCGGACCTCGGACGTCAGGACCTTAGGACTTGAGGACAACAAGTGACCTTGGACCTTGGACATTGAACTTTGGACCGCACCGCAAAGCCATCTGAAACGTCCCTGAGCGGCGTACAATACGCCCCGGTTCCACCAATTCCGAGGTGCTCTCATGAAGCGTGTTGCATGCGCTGCCGTGTTGCTATGGCTGTCTGTGCCGCTTGTCCTTGCCCAGGAGCCGCCGCCCGCCGGACAGGCCGCGCCGGCCGCGGCCGGGCGACAGGGAGGCCTCGGTGGCCGCGGACCCTCTCTGCCGCCCATCGACCCGCCGGAGGAGTGGCTGTCGCCGGCGCGCCCGAAAGAGCTCATCGAGTTCGACATGATGACCTGGCCCGAGGTGTACGACGCGATTCATCATCAGGGCAAGACGGTGGCGCTCTACTACACCGGTGGCACCGAGCATCGCGGTCCGCAGAACGTCAACGGCGGCCACACGCTGATGGCGCGCGAGACCGCCAGGGAAATCGCGCGCCGCCTCGGCAACGCCATCGTGCTGCCGGTGATTCCGTATTCGGTGAACAACGCCAGCAATCAGCAGACGGGTACGCTCGGCCTGACCACGGAGATTCAGGCGGCGCTCACCGAACGGATCGCCGAGCAGGCGATCGCCACGGGTTTTACCACCGTGATCCTCATGAATGACCACGGGGGCGGCGTCAACGTCTACGGCGAGGTGGCGAAGAAACTCGAGGAGAAGTACCGCGCGCCGGAATTCGCCGCGCGCAACATCCACGTGTTCTACGCGGATCACGTCTACGCGAAGGCGCAGAGCGATTTCGAGGACATGCTCGCCAAGCGCGGCCTGCCCACCAGTTCGCACGCGGGTATTCAGGACACGTCCGAAATGATGTACCTCGGCAAGGGGAAGCACTGGGTGCGCACCGACCTGCTGAAGTACGGCGTCACCATGGGACCCGGCTATGTGCCCGCGCCGCCGGCTCCGCGCGGCACGGGCGCCGGACCGACAGGCCGTCGAGGCGGTGGACGCGCCGCCGTGGACCCCGGCACGCCGCGCTTCGTGGCGAGTGGCGTGAGCGGCGACGCGCGCTTGTCGACCGAAGCGCTCGGCAAGGAAGCGTTCGAGAACAAAGTGAATCAGGCCGTCGCGCAGATCAAAGAGTGGATGGCGACGGTCAGATGACGAGAACCAGTTAGTCCAGGGTCCAGGGTCCAGAGTCCAGGGTCCGCGGACCCTGGACCCTGGACTCTGGACTCTGGACCCTGGACTACGTGGTCTTGCGCGCCGCCAGCCGCGGGCCGATGACCAGCGCCAGCCCGTAGCAGGCGAGCGCGATGAAGAGCGTCGACGGGCTCGAATGACGGAAGTCGTCGAGCACCAGCCGGATGCCGCCGACGATCAGCACCGGATACACGAGCCGGGGAAACACGGACGTCTGCTTCCAACGCGCGGCCAGGCCGAGGCCCACCACTGAGATCGACAGCAGCACCGTGCGAACCGACGCCAGAATGCCGGCGTCGGCCGGCGATCCCGCGATGAGCGGACCGGCGAGCATCAACACCGCGCCGCCGAGGGCGAGCACGAAGATCGAGGCGGTGATCAATCGTCCGGCGATGGCCAGCACGTCGCCGATCTCACCGCGGCGCCGGAATCGCATCGTGGTGATCGCGCCGGTGGCCGCCAGCGTGATCCACGGCACCAGCCCCATCCGCGGCCAGAGATCCGGAATGATCGTCCACACCGCCAGCGCGTCGGCGAGCAGGCCGGAGGCCGCCAGCGCGGTCATGACATACGCCGCGCCATGCAGCGACGCGTAGCCCGCCAGGCGGCGGTCGCCGTAGGTGATGGTGATGATCGCCAGCGCCAACGCCGCGAGCGCGAGGTTGGGGCCGCGAAAGAGCAACGCGAGCGCGGTGGTCGCGGCGAGCAGGCCGAATGCGGCGAACGCATGGTAGCTGGCCGCCAGATGCGGCCGGTCCGCCAGCCGGAAGAACGCGGCCATGTAGGCGCCCGACGCGAGGATCGCCGTGACCGCGCCGATCAGCGTGAGCCCCGGATCCGATCCGCGCGCCAGCAGTGCCGCGCCGCCGACGCCGATCGCGAGACCGCTCAGCGCCTGCATGATGTCGAAGAACCGCACGTTGCGGCCGAACATGACGATGCGGATGGCGAGCGATCCCTGCATCGTGGCGAGCAGGAGCGCCTGCGACGTCAGCGCCATCGCCACGGTTTCGCCGGGCGGCGTCGCGAGGGCGCGCGACGTGACCGCGATCACCGACAGGCCGGCGGCCACGGCGTTCGGCCAGCGCAGCCACGCGTGGCCCGGCCACTCGGAGAGCCAGTAGGTGGCGGTGCTCAGCGCGATGAGCAGCAGCGAGAACACGCCGTAGTGATTAATCGAGAACGCGGTGACCAGCGCGGTCGCCATCGTACCGAAGGCGGCGACGCCGGCGACGGCGTCGAGCCGGCCGCGGCCGGCCACCGCGAAGGCGCCCGCGCTGCCACCCGCCAGGAGGATCGCCGCGACGGTGGGGCTCAACAGGCCGAATCGCGCGGAGGCTTCCCACACGATCGGCAATCCCACAAGCATGGCGGTGACGCCGTGAAACTGGGCGCTCAGGGGGCGTGACGCGGCCGTTCGGTCGGCGGCAATCAGCCACGTCAGGGAGTAGAGGAGGCCGATAATGACGCCTGCCGTTCCCGGCAGGCGTCCCGTCTCGGTTAGTGCCCGTAGTAAGTAAGCACCACCAAACACAATGCACGTGCGCCCAAGCAATGTCGCGAGACCGGTGAGATCCGACGTGCCGCGGGTGGAATCCGCGTGTCTCGCGGGTAGGAACACTGTGTCCGGTGGTGCCAGTGGAGCGGTGTCGGCGTATTCGGCGGTTGGGACCGCTGCGCGCTGGCCGTCCTCCAGCACACGCAGACGTCTTTCGACGTCCGCGAGACCGTCTTCAAGCTGTTTCAGTCGATCGTCACGCTCCTGTGGTTGAGCCATTGCGGATGTCTCCCGCATGGGGACGTGCGTCGGTCCATGGCGGCAGAATCTTCACGAGCGCCCAGAGAATCAGAAACGGAAGAATCAGAAAGATGATGGCGGGCAACAAGCCTTCCTTTGTGGCGAACTCGAGCTTGTAGGTCGTGTATCCGAGGAAGCTCTTCGAGAAGAGCTGGCCGCCGATGACCACGTTCCACCGCATCGCGAAGATGCCGATCATGATCAGCGCGCCGGCCACGCTGTAGATCGCCTTGCGCGTGCCGGCGCTCCAGCGCATGAACTGGACGCTCGCCAGCAGCAGCAGCGGCACCAGCGTGCCGAGAATGATCTGAATGACGATCTGCGACACGAACAGCTTGGTCTTCACCATGAAGTCAAGCGCCATCAACGACTCGTCGGCGACGTAGAGCCGGTGGATCAGGTCGAGCATTTCCAGCGTGAAGTCGACGATGAACGCGTAGTAGAGGTACTTGGCGATGGTGTCGACGCACAGCATGTCGATCGTGGTCTTGCGCAGCTTGCTCGTGACCATGTAGATCAACATCACGGCCGCAATGCCGGAGACGATCGCCGAGAAGAGGAACACGACCGGCATCAGCGGCGTGGACCACCAGGGATTCGCTTTGATCGAGCCGAAGATGAATCCGACGTACCCGTGCAGCATGAAGGCCGACGGGATGCCGACCACCGTGAGAATGCCGCCGATCTTGTGATCGAACGCCAGCGCTTCGGGGCTGATGTTGTCCGACCACAGCGTGAGGATCCCGTAGAACTGGCGCTTCAGCCCCGTGCTCGCGCGCCAGGTCAGCACGAGTTCCTTGCGATAATCGAACCAGATCTCCAACACGAGCACGGCCATCAGGTACCAGAGGTACACGAAGCCGAACATCGCCATGGCGGATGTGGTGTGGGGCGTGACGTACATCTCCCACGACCGCTCGGGGTGGCCCAGATGCATCTGCAACGGCATCGGCGCCACGATCAGAAACGCGAGCGCGGTGAGCAACGCCAGCCGGTAGGTGGGCTTGACGGCCGCGACGTTGAACACGCGCTCGAGCGACGCCAGGATGAAGGCGCCGGCCACCAGGCCCGTGATGTACGGATAGAGCACGATCAGGATGCTCCATTGGAGCTCCATCTCGTTTGGATACATGAACCCTTCAACGCCGTGCATCTGCCGCTCCTACCTGACCGCGCCGTCGAGCGCGTTGTAGTAGACCTTCGCGCCCGTGGCCATCTGGGGTTTAAGCACATGCACCATGTGCGTGCGCATGAACTCGTGAACCGGATCCTTCGGATTCTTCAAGTCGACGAGCTGCCGCGCGCCCGTCGGACATACCTCGCAGCACGCCGTCGTCTGCCCTTTGGTGATGCGGTGGTAGCAGAGGGTGCACTTGTCGACCGTCTCGGTGCGCGGATCGATGTAACGGCAGCCGTAGGGGCAGGCCTGCACGCAGTAGCGGCAGCCGAGGCAGCGCGTCTTGTCGACGAGCACGACGCCATCCGGGCTTTCGAACGTGGCGCCCACCGGACAGACCTGCACGCACGGCGAGTGGGCGCAGTGATTGCAGAGCTTCGGCACGAAGAAGACTTTGGCGCCGTCGTGCTGCTTGAGATCGAGGAAGCCATCGTAGCCGCCGTTGGGTGATTCCACGATCGGCTTGTCCGGTTCGTCGGGCAGAATCGTGTAGCGCTCGACCCACGTACGGAACGCATCGTCGGTCATCGGCACGCCGTTCTCGGCCTTGCACGCGCGCACGCAGTTCCCGCAGCCGATGCACTTCTCGATGTCGATGATCATGCCCCACCAGTGGTCGGTGGCGTTGTAGTTGGGCGCCTGTTCGGGCGCGCCCTGCACGACGTAATCCCACGCGAGCGTCGCCGCTCCCGTCAGCAGGATCCATTTGCCGCTGTCTTTCAGAAACTCTCGACGATCAGGTGTGGCGTCGGCGGACATGACTCAATGGCTCCTGTTACTGAATCTTGGGGGAATGCGGCTTGTGGCAATCAGTGCAGAGCGCGTCGCCGGCATGTTCCTTGACGTCCACCTGCGGCTGCGACTTCGGGCGGCCGTCCATCCTGGCGTGGCACGGCAGGCACACGGTCTTCGGATCCGGCTTGCCGGGCTTCATCACGTCACCGCTCGCGTGCGTCGCCAGCGGACCGTGGCACGCTTCGCAGTTGACATGCTCGTGCTTGGTGCCTTTGCGCTGATCGATGATGTCGGTGTGGCACTCCGCGCAGCTCTCGTGGCCGGCGTAGGCCATCGGCTGAGCGACGATCTCTTTCAGCGCGCCGGCGCGGTAGAACCCGTAACGCCCGAAGTCGGCCGGCACCAGAATCCAACGCGCAACGAGGAAGATGGCGATGCCGATGCCAAAGAGGCCGGCCATACGAAAGACATGGGCGTAGTTGCGAAAACCTCGGGGCATCGGATCCTTTCTACGCGAGCGAATAGCCGCTCAAAGAGCAAGATGCGGGCCAGGTTTTCGGGCTGGGGAACTGACGGCTTAGCTAGGGAAAATCCACGTGGCGGTCAGGGGGCGGGGGGATATTCAGCGGACGCTGCGTGAGAGTCCGCAATTGGCCGCCGCGCCCTATTGGCTGGCATGGACCCGGCCGATATGCGGAATAGTCCTTGCACCCTTACGAGACCCAATGAAGCAGATCAGCATTTTTGCTGGGATTTTGGCGCTTTCCGCCTGCGGCGTGATTACCAATCCGAATACGCCGACCAATCCTGCCGCAAATTCGGCAGTGAGCTATTCGGCCATCGGCGCCAGCGATGCGGACGGCGTCGGCGCCAGCGTGCCGTGCCTGCCGTATGTGAGTTGCCCGAACGGCACCGGATACGTGCAAGTGCTCGCGCGCCGCTACACGGCGGCCGGCAAGACGGTGACGCTCACGAACCTCGGCGTGCCGGGCGCGGTGCTGAGCAAGACCATTCAGGACATCGGCAACCGATTGAACCGCGGCATCCTCATCAACTTCGTGAACGACGAGATGCCGTTCGTGAAGACCGATTCGACGCTCGTGACGGTGTTCGCCGGCGGCAATGACGCGAACACCCTGGGCGATGCCGTGAAGGCCGGCTTTGGCGGCGCGGATCCGGAGGGCTGGCTGAACACCCAGATCGTGACCTTTGGTCATGACATGGCGACCCTGGTCACCGGCATCAGAGCCCGCGCGCCCAAGGCGCACATCATTATTCTGAATCTGCCGAACCTCGCGGCGCTGCCGTACGCGAGCGGTAATTCCATGAGCGACCGGCGCGGTCTGCAGGCGATCGCGGTTGGTCTGAACGCGCGGATCAACGCGATGACCGGCCAGGGCGCCACCGTCGTGGACATGATGTGCGACAGCCGGCTCTACAATCCGGCCATCTTCTCCAGCGACGGCTTCCATCCGAACGACACGGGCTATGCGCTCTTTGCGGACCTGGTGTACGCCGCCGCAGCCACCACGTCCTCAACCGCGCCGAAGAGCTCGTGCTCGTTCATGTCCATGTATTAGAGCGCATTTCACATTGCTGTAGCCGCCCGTCCAAGGTCACAATAACCAGCTAACCAGCTAAGAAATAGCCAGCTGTCTATGCTCTTTGATTGATCAGCTTCTTCGCTGTTCCGAGCACGTCGCTCAACTCGAACGGTTCGCGCAGCAGCACGTCCCCCGGGTGCAGATCGACGGGCTGATCCTGCGCGAGCAGCAGCGCGCGCAGAGCCGGTTGCGTTTCCCGCAGTTGGGCCGCGATGGTCCGGCCGCCTTCGCACGTCACATCCACCACCGCCAGGTCCACCGGGCCCGGATAGCGCGAGGACACCAGCAGCGCTTCGGGTCCTGTGGCGGCGGTGAGCACCGGACGCTCGAGATCGGCGAGCAGCCGCCGCAGCAACTGACGGTTGGTCGCGTCCATCTCGATGATCATGACCGCGCCGGGAATGGCGCGCTGCTCCGAGAGGCGCTCCACGGGAGACGGCTCGGCGCCGCGCACCGCCGGCAACGTGATCGTGAACGTCGTCCCCTCGCCGATCCGGCTGTCCACGGAGATCGATCCGCCGGCCTGCTGGATCAGGCCGTGCGTAATGGCCAGCCCGAGTCCGGCGCCGCGGCCGTGTTTGGTGCTGAAGAACGGCTCGAAGATATGCGACATCGTGTTGCGTTCCATGCCGATGCCGGTGTCGGTGACGGTGAGCTGCACGACCGACAGGTCGGTATAGGGATGGCCGCCGAGGCTCTCGAATCCGGGATTGAATGTCTCGATGGTGACGGTGCCGCCGTGGGGCATGGCGTCGCGGGCGTTAGCGACCAGATTCAGGATGACGCGTTCGAACTGCAGCGGGTCGACCTGCACGACGTCAAGGTTGGCGCCGCGGCGGATCTCCAGGCGCGTGCGCTCGTCGAGCAGGGGCTTGAGCAGATGCTCCGCGCGGCCGAGCACATCGTGCAGGCTGACCGTGGCGGGCGACGTCGGCTGCGTACGGCCGAAGGCCATCAGCTGGCCCGCCAGGTCGCGGGCGCGTGCGCTGGCCGCGAGAATCTCGCGCACCTCCTCCTGCAGCGGATCGTCCTCCGGCAGCTGGTCCGCGAGGATATCGGTGCGGCCCTGGACGATCTGGATCAGGTTGCTGAAATCGTGCGCGACCGAGGCGGCCAGGCGCGCCACGGCGTCCATCTTGCGGGCCACGCCCAACTCGCTCACGAGACGCAGTTCCTTCGCCTCCATCTGCTCGCGGTCGTGTTCGAGCAGGCGGTAGGCGACGAGCGCGAGGCCACCCACCACGAGCAGGCTGAGCGCGGCAACGACCGCGCGCGGCCCGTCGGTCTGCGGATCGAGCCCGTGCACCAGCTGCAACAAGGCGTGCGCCACCGGCAGCACCATCGCGCCCACGAGCAGGAGGTGGCCCGCACGCAGCGCGCCGCCTACGGCCGCGGCTTCGTTCAGCACGCGGTGCTCCGCGGGAAACGAGACCCGGCTGGCGCGGGCGGCCAGCGCGGACAACGCGAAGGGTGTCGTCCAGAGCAGATCCAATGGCGTGGCGGACGGCACGATCAGTGCGCCGAGATCCGCGAGGAGTTCGACGATGTCGCCGCAGAGCAGGAGGATCGCGGCGGCGAGCATCCAGGTGTAGATCCACGACCAGCGGATCGACCACGCGTCGCGCCGGTTGACGAGCAGCCGGAAGACGATCACGGCGTCGAGCCCGACGAACAGGTAGAACGAAGGGACCGACGTCTCGTAGCTTGGGCCATTGAACGCCGCCGGCACGAGCACGAAGTACACGAGCAGAAAGACCGTGAGCAGGATGACCCCGACCGTGCGCAACTGGCGCTCGCGGTCGCCCAGCGATCCGGTCTGGCGGCGATGCGGCTGCAGTTCGATCGCCAGGATCAGGCTGAGGTACCCGGCGAGGTAGCCCAGGTCAGCGTAGATCTTCCAGCCGATCGTCCAGTGGCCGCGCGGGTTCACGACCGCATACGGCAGCGACACCATCAGCCAGGATGCGTATGCGGTCGCCACCAGCAGCCAGAACCGCCGCTCCGTGGGCTCCTCGATGGTGCGATGGCCGTACCAGATCGCCACCAGAATCAACGCCAGGAACGGCAGATCGAGCGCGTGATCGCTGTAGGCCCGCATCCATGCCGGCGGCAGGATCGGCGCCAGCAGCAACACGGCCACCACTGTCCACGCGGCGATCACAATGCGGGAGACCGGATCGCTGACGAGCGATTTCAACATCGACGAAGGGGATACTAACAGCAGGTGGCGCAGGTGGCGCAGGTGGCGCGGGGCTGATGAAGAGACTGCTCGGGATCGCGATGATGGCGGATGGTGTGTTGCAGGCCATGGGTGTCGCGGGCGCGCTGTCGACCTTCTGGGATCGCAGCCTGCAGGATCGGATTCTGGTCGCCGCGCACGTGGCGGTGGGTGTCGCGCTGATGTCTGCCGGCCGGAGCCTCAGCGTGGCGGCCGCCGCTGGATCGAGCGGGCACGTAGGGCCGAGCGAGGACGTAGGGCCGAGCTTTAGCTCGGCCACCTCAGAAGGCCGAGCTAACGCTCGGCCCTACGTACCGCTCGCCCTGCTCGCCGCCCTGATCCTGAGCCTGGCGGAAGCCACGTGGTTCAACTGGACCAACGCGGTCCTGCGCGCGGTTTACACCGCGGCGGCGCTCGTCATCGTGTTTCGCAAGACCAGCTTGCCGACGACCTGACCTGATTCCAGCATCCGGTGCGCGTCGGCGGCGCGCTCGAGCGGAAACGAGTGGTGGATCACCGGCTTGACGCGGCCATTGTCCAGAAGCGGCCAGGCCTCGCGCTCGAGCGCGGCCGCGATCACGCCCTTTTCTTCCGGCGTGCGGATCCTGAGCGTCGAGCCGGTCAGCGTCAGCCGGCGCAGCAGGATCGTGGTCAGCGAGATCGTGGCCGTGGCGCCGCCGATCAGACCAATCTGCACGAGCCGGCCGTCGCGCGCGAGCGACGCGAGATTTCTGGCCGTGTACTCGCCACCGATGATGTCGAGAATGACGTCAACGCCGCGATGCGCCGTCAGCGTCCGCACGGCCTCCACGAAATCCTCATGGCGATAGTTGATCGCCGCCTGGGCGCCCAGCGCGACCGACGCGGCGCACTTCTCGACGCTGCCGGCGGTGGCGATCACGTGCGCGCCGCGCGAGGCGGCCAGCTGAATGGCCGTGGTGCCGATGCCGCTCGTGCCGCCATGGACCAGCAGCCACTCGCCCGATTGCAGGTGCCCGCGGTCGAAGACGTTCGTCCAGACCGTGAAGAACGTCTCGGGCAGCGCGGCCGCCTGCTCCATCGTGAGCCCCGCCGGCACCGGCAGACAGGTCAGGCCGGGCGCCACGCACTGCTCGGCATACCCGCCGCCCGGCAGCAAGGCGCACACCGCGTCGCCCACCTGCCACGCGCGCCCGCTTGCCGAGCGCGGTCTGCCGCTCCCCAGCGCCACGATCCGGCCCGCGGCTTCGAGTCCGGGAATGTCGGTGGCGCCTTTGGGCGCGGGATACACGCCTTCCCGCTGCATGAGGTCCGGCCGATTGACGCCGGCCGCCTCAATGGCGATCAGCACTTCGCCAGGACCGGGCGTGGGGGCGGGGCGATCGGCGACACGGAGCACATCGGCAGAGCCGGGGGCGGAAATCTCAATGACGCGCATGAGTCGATTCTAGGCTTCGTGGAGTGGAAAGCCACTTCAGGCGTCGTGGAGTGGAAAGCCACTTCAGGCGTCGTGGAATGGAAAGCCACTTCAGGCGGCGGCTGGGGTTAGAATGCGGCCATCCCATGGCATCCAGGATGGCGACGGCCTTGGCGGTGAGCGTGGTGTTTCTCGCGACAGCGGCCCTCGTTCGATCGCAACAGG
>JAKALV010000075.1 GCA_021824055.1 Acidobacteriota bacterium | reverse complement strand
GCGCGGGCTGTTCCTTGGGCGCCTGGGCGATCTCGAGCTTGTCGAGACGCAGGCCCTGCTGGGCCAGCGTCTGCGTCAGGTCGTCGCGATGCGCGGCCACCCATTCGCGGACCACGGTCGTGTCGGCCTGCACGGAGGCCGAGACTACGCCGCGATCGACCCGTACCGACACCTGCACGCGGCCCAGAAAATTGGGGTTCAACTCGATGGTGGCCTCGCCGCCGCCCTGCGCCCACTGCATGCGCAGCGACTGAACGATCTGGGAACCCAGCGCCGAATCGGCGATGCCCGCCGAGGGCGCCGGCAGCGACACCACCGCGGCGGCCACAGCCGGCGCGGTGTGCGGCAGAACAGGCACCGGCGCCATCACGCGCGATGCGATCACGGCGCGCTCGAGGCGCAGCGGCGCGGCATCCGCGGGTGTGAGCGCCACTTTCACTTTTGACGCGGCTGCATTGGCGTCTGCGCCGGCGGTGCTCGGCGCGACCACGCGCGGTTGCGCGTACCCGCGTGCCGACGTTGTTGATATGTCCGGGCGGCCAGTGGCCGTGGCGTCCGCTGGTTGCTTCGCCTGCGAAACGGTGGGGCCGGCCGGCGCCACCGCCGGTGGCGGCGCGCCAGACTCGAGTTGTGCCGTCGCCGCGGCTGGCGTGACAGGTGCGCCCGGCACACCCGACTGAGCCGGCGCTGAAACCGACGGAGGAACGGCAGTGTCGCGCGTGGCTCGCAGCGGAGCCGCTGACGCGGCGGGCGTCTCCATCGCGCCCTGCTGAGGCGGCGCGGCAATCGCGTTCTGAAGTTTCTGTGCCGCGGACGCGGGCGGTGACGCCGGAGCGCTTTCGGCGCTCGGCTTGCCTGGCCCAACGACGATATCGGGTGCGGCCGGCGCTGTCTGCGCGCCTTGCACTGCCTGCTCGCCCTGCACTACCTGCGCACCCTGCACTGCCGGCGCACCCTGCGCTACCGGCGCGCTTTCGGCGTTCGGTCTGCCTTGCACAGCGACGATATCCGGTGCGACCTGCGCTGTCTGCGCGCCCTGCGCCACCGGCACCGTCTGCGCCACTTGCGGCACTTGCGCCGCTGGCGCCACTTGCTCCACCTGCGCCACCTGCACCACCGGCACCGTCTGCGCCACCTGCACCACCGGCACCACCTGCGCCACCTGCAACTCCGGCGCGACCACGATGACGGGCGCGGAGCGATCCTCGCCAGTTGACGCGTCGGCGGGCGCGGCCGTTGGTTCGGTGCCAGCGGACGACGCGGCGGCTTTTCCCGGGGATGCCGCCTGGTTCGTCGACGTCGGCGGCATCCGCAGCGAGGCGAGGAAGCGGGTGATGCCGACGGTCCTGGCGGCCAGGTCTCGCGCGTCGGTGCCGGGCGCGTCCGGCGCGTCGAGCGCGTCGGGCAGCGGCGCGCCTGTTGGCCCCGGCGCGCCCTGCGCCACCGGCTCGCCAGGCGCCCCCTGGGCACCCTGCGACGCCTGAACGCCCAGCATCAGCGCGGCAAACACGCCATCGAGGCCGTGTGCCGCGGTCGCGCCGCTCTTCGCGGGACCCGCGGCGCCGTGCACGGGCGCAGCGGTATCTCCAAGTCCGGGAAAGGACGTCAACACAATCGCGCTCCGGCGGCCTTACCGCTTGAGATTGAGGGTCTCGACCAGCATCTCGTCCGCAACGGTGATGCTCTTCGAGTTGGCCTGATAGCCGCGCTGCGCGAGGATCATCTGCGTGAACTCCTGCGCGATGTCCACGTTGCTCTGCTCGAGCGAGCTGCCGATCACCGTGCCGCGCCCGCCGGAGCCGGCCGTGCCCACGTTCGCGATGCCCGACGCCTCGGTCTCGCCGTACCCGTTCGCCCCGAGCTTGCTCAATCCGTGCGGGTTGCTGAAGCTCGCGAGCGCCAGCTGCGCCACGGTCACCGACCGGCCGGCGCCGAACGACGCGACCAGTTCGCCGGTCGCGTTGATGCTGAGACTGTCGATCGATCCGGAGGCCGCGCCGTTCTGCGTCACCGATGTCGTGGCCGACGGCGACGAGAAACCCGTGATCGACGCGACGCCGGTGGCGTCCAGCATCGTCCACGCGAAGTCCGTCGACGTCGCGCCGTCGCTCCAGGCCGGCCCCGTGATCGTGGGGTTGGCCGCGGCGGCGCCGTTCACGGTGGCCAGGCGGCCGTTCGCGTCGAACCCGACCGAGCCCGTTGCGATCTCGAACGGCGTGCCGGCGGTGCCGCCGGTCACTTCCTCGCCGGGGACCGTCATGCTGTAGTTCCACGCGCCGGACGCCGTGTTGGTAAACGTGATGCTCGCGACATGCGCCACGCCGATGGCGTCGTACATCTGCACCGATGTGGCGAACGTGCCGCCGACGGCCGTCGTGGTGTTCAGATTCGTCACAGTCGCGAATGACGTTGTCGGCACCGGAGCCCGGAGGACGCCGGGCGGGATCGTGATGGCGGCCGGCTGGCCGCTCGTCACCACCGCGCCGGTCACCGGATCGATCGCGGTGTAGCCCAGCACCGGATCACCGCCCGCCGTCACGAGCGTGCCGGTGGCGTTGAAGCCGAAATCGCCGGCGCGCGTGTACGACCGGGAGCCCGAGTTCTGCGCCGTGCCGACCACGAAGAAACCGTTGCCCTGGATCGCCACGTTCGTGGCGACGCCGGTGTTCTCGATGCCGCCCTGCGAAAAGTTGGGCGAGATCGATCCCGTCGTCACGCCGAGGCCGATCTGCATCGGATTCTGGCTCGTGCCGCCGACGTTCTGGCTGACGAGATCGGCGAACTCGACCGTGCTCGACTTGAAGCCGATCGTGTTGATGTTGGACAGGTTGTTGCCGATCACGCTGAGCTTCTGCTGATTGGCATTGAGTCCGGCCAGGCTGGCCGAGAACGCTCCCATGGACATGATTTAGGCTCCCTAAGTTGACGAAGTTGACGTTGGCGTGGCGCCCGTCGGGACGGACGCGAGACCGTCCACGAACGTCATCAGTTTCGCGATGTTGTCGTTGATGCCCTGCAGCTGCTCGAGCGAACTGAACTGCGCGAGCTGCGCCAGGAATTCGCCGTCCGCCTGGGGCTCGAGCGGGTTCTGGTGCTGCATCTGCGTCACCAGCAGGTTCATGAAGGCGTCTTTGCCGAGCGCGTTGACGGTGCTCATCGATCGTTCCCCTCTTCGAACGCCCGTGTCGTGAAACGCACGCGCGCCAGTTCATCAATCACCAGTTGTTCGCGGCGCGTTTCCTCGTGGCGGAATCTGCGCCACGCCCGGTCGCGCAACCGCTCCAGCACGAGACGCTTCTTGCGCGCCTCCCGCCACACCCGCCGCGCCTGTTCAACCGCCTGCGCGGCTGCCGCGGCGTCGCCGGCGGCTGCGACCGCAGCTGCCGAGAGTCTTGTAATCCAATTCCTGTGCCAGCCTTGCGTGCTGCTGTCCTGACCTTGCGCCTGCGCGTCGATCAACGCCTGCGCTGCGTCGCGACGTCGAGCCTCGATGGTGAGGCATTGGTCGTCGGCTGCGCGTTTCAGCCCGTCTTTGCGCGTGCATTCGGTCAGCGCGGCGTCTTCCTGGCGCCGCCGTACTTCCAGGGCCGCCGCGGCGCGGAAGCGGAAGATCGCCATCGGTCAGAGCGCGTCGAGGACGTCGACAGCGTCGGAAAGGCTGCCGAGCATGTCGGCGGGCTGACACAGCAGCTCGCGGATCGCGTCACGCCGCTGAATGGCCGCGTCGAGCCGCGGCTGGGTGCCGGGCACGTACGCGCCGACGCTGATGAGATCCTCGCTGTCGCGCAGGAGCGTCATCCACTCGCGCGTCTGCCCGGCCTTGGCGCGATGTTCCGCGGTGGTCCCGGGCGGCATCGTGCGGCTGATGCTCGCCAACACGTCGATCGCCGGATAGTGATTGCGCCCGGCGAGCTCGCGCGAGAGCACGATGTGCCCGTCGAGAATGCCGCGCACCGCGTCGGAGATCGGTTCGTTGTGATCGTCGCCCTCGACCAGGACGTTGTAGAACGCCGTGATGCTGCCCGCGCCGCGGATGCTGCCGGCGCGCTCCAGGAGTCCCGGCAAAAGACCGAACACCGAGGGCGGATAGCCCTTCGCCGTGGGCGGCTCGCCGGCGGCCAGTCCCACTTCGCGCTGCGCCATGGCGAAGCGCGTGACCGAGTCCATCATCAGGAGCACGTTGCGGCCGGCGTCACGAAACCCTTCCGCGATCGATGTGGCCGCGTAGGCCGCGCGCAGCCGCGCCAGCGCCGGACTGTCCGACGTCGAGACCACGACCACGGATTTGGCCAGGCCTTCCGGCCCGAGGTCCTGCTCGAGAAAACTGCGTACTTCGCGGCCGCGCTCGCCGACGAGCGCGAGCACCACCACGTCCGCTTCCGTGCCGCGGGCGATCATGCCGAGCAGCGTGCTCTTGCCCACGCCGCTGCCGCCGAAGACGCCGATGCGCTGGCCGCGGCCGCAGGTCAGCAGGGCATCGATCGCGCGCACGCCGGTGCTGAGCGGCCGGGTCACCGGCTCGCGGTCCATTGGGTTGATGGCGGGCGGCTGCAGCGCGCCTTCGCTGGTCGTTTCGACCGGGCCGAGGCCATCGATCGGGCGGCCGAGGCCGTCGATCACGCGGCCGAGCAGCTGCTCGCCGATGCCGATCGATCGTGCCGCGCCCGAGGCGATCAGGCGATCCCCTGGGCAGATGCCGGCCATGTCGGCCAGCGGCACCGACAGGAGCCGGCCGTCACGAAATCCCACCACTTCCATGGGAATCGAACCGCCGTCGCTCAAACGCACCTCGCAGACTTCGCCGACGCTCGCGTGCGGCCCCTCGCTCTCCACCACGAGGCCGACGACGCGCGCGACGTGGCCGGCGAGCGGGGCGGGGTTCGCCCGGGCGATGCGCGCCAGGTACCGGTCGACGGGAAATGGTTCCACCGCGGGTGAGGCGGCCATGCTCAGGCCGACTTCTCGAGGGCGGCCGATTCCTCGCCGAGCAGCGCCCGCGACAGTTCGGCGATCTGGGTGTCGAGGCCGAGATCGATGACGCCGAATTCCGAGCGCACGACGCACCCGCCGCGGGCCACCGTGACGTCGGGCTGGAGCGCCACCGCCGACGGCACCAGGTCGGGGCGCCGCGCCCGCACCGCCATCAGCGCGCGATGGTCATCGGTGTGCAAATGGATCGTGGCCACGATGCCGTCCCCGAGCCGGTCGATGGCGACGCGCGCCATGGCGAGCAGCAGTTCCGGATCCGTGTCGAGCTCGCGATGCATGACGCGCTGGGCGATGGCGAGGGCCATGCGCACCACGTCGCGCTCGGTCTTGTGCAGCATGCCGGCGCGCAGCGACGCGATGTCGTCGATCGTGCCCGACAGCCGCGTGATCAGCACGTCGGCCTGCTCGGCCGCGGCCGCCAGGCCTTCGCGCTCGCCCTGCGCATAGCCTTTCGCGAAGGCTTCCTGCTCCATCGCGTCGATGCGCGCGCGGAGGGCCGCTTCGTCGAGCTCCGTCTCCGGCAGGCGCTCGTGCGGACGCGACGACGTCCCCGGCGCGATCCGCGCGCCATCGCCGCCCAACCAGGGAAACGGTTCGATCGCGGAGGTGGCCGGTAGTCGACGCGCTTTAGACCACATAGGGCTCTCCCGCCGCGCCGCCGAGCGTGATCGCGCCCTCTTCTTCCATCTTGCGCGCGATGCCGACGATGTCGTGCTGCGCCTTCTCCACTTCGCGCAGACGGACGGCGCCCAGCACTTCCATCTCCTCGCGCAGCAGGTCCGCCGCGCGCTTGGCCATGTTCTGGAAGAACCGCTGCCGGACGTCTTCGCTCGCGCCCTTGAGCGCCACGACCAGCGTCTTGCGGTCCGCGCGGTTGACGATCTCGCGCACGCCGTTGTCCTCGACATGAACCAGATCGTCGAACACGAACATGAGGTTGCGGATCGCCACGGCCATGTCGGGCGAGCTGCTTTCGATGAGTTCGAGCGTCGGGCGGCTCACGCCGCGATCGAGGCGGTTGAACAGGTCCGCGACCGATCGCAGGCCGCCGCGCGTTTCCTGCTTCGCGCCGCCGAGCGACTTGATGCGCTGGTCGATGAATCCCGAGACGCGGTCGATCACGTCGGGCGGGATGTCCTCCATGCTCGCCATGCGCATCAGCACGTCGGCGCGCATGTCGTCGGGCAGCTGCGTGAGCAGCAGGGACGCGCTGCTGGGATTCAGGTGCGCCAGGATCAGCGCCACGGTCTGCGGGTGCTCGCCGAGGATGAACTTCGACAGCTGCTGCGGGTTGACCTTCTGCAATCCCGCGAATCCGCCGAAGATCGGAAACGACTGTTTGACACGATCGAGGATGCGGCGCGACTGATCGTTGCCGACCGCGCGTCCCAGCAGGCGACGCGCGCCTTCGACGCCGCCGACCGGGGGGTTGTACCCGCCCGTCACCAGTTCCTGCGCTTCCAGCAGCACCGCCTCGCCCATTTCGGCCGACACGGAGCCCAGGTTTGCGATCTCGCGCGCGAGCCGCTCGATCTCGGGCTCCTGCAGCTGCTTGACGAACGCCGCCGAGCTCTCTTCATCGATCGACATCAGCATGATGGCGGCTTTCTGGGGCCCGCTCATCCGGTCGGTGGAGACGCGAATTTCGACGGCCATCTAGCGATCCTCTTCGGCCAGCCAGCCGCGGACGATACGGGCGAGCGCTTCGGGCTCGTCCTGGGCCAGGCGCGCCACCTGGCGCGACAGGCCGGGCAACCGGTGCGCCGAGTCGGCGGGCGCCGGCACGGCGATCGCCGGGGGCGCGGCGGCATGGCCGCCGCTCATCGCCGGCACGTCCTGACCGGCACGCGGGCGTTCCGGCAGCGCCGCGATCTCGCGCTGCAGCACCATCGCGCGCCGTGACATCGGACGCAGCACGCCGAAGATCGCGAAGAGCGCCAGCACCAGCACGGCGACCGTGCGCAGCACGGACATGCCGTACTCGCGGCCGGCGTCCGTCAGCGTCTGCTTCCACGCCGGCCATCCGGTCGGCGCGGCGGGCGTGTCGTCGACCGGCGCGTCGAACGCCATGTTCTCCACGGTCAACTGGTCGCCGCGGGTCTGGTCCAATCCGACGGCCGCCGCGACGAGCTTCTGAATGCGCTGAATCTCCTCCGGCGTGCGGGGCGTCCCCTTGACCGGTCCTTTTGCCACAGGCGCGCCGGACGCCGGCGCCGAGTGGTCGTCATCCACGATCACGGCCACGGACAAACGGGCGAGCTGCCCCTGCGGGCTCAGGCGATGGCGCGTCAACTTCGACACTTCGTAGTTGGTCGTTTCCGAGTTGCGATTCGTGCCGTTCATGAGCGGCGCCGGCGACGGCGCCGGCTTTGCGGGCGACGCGTCCGGCAGATTGCTCCGCGCGCCGGCGACGCTGCCCGCCGACGTCGCGCGGGTGTCCGCTTCCACGCTGGTCTGCCGGCTGCGCACGACGGTCGTCGGATCCCATCGTTCTTCCGTCTCTTCCTCCGCGTCGGCCTTCAGCCGGGCGGACACGTTCACGCGCACGTGGCCGGGGCCGACCACGGGCTCGAGCAACGCCACCACGCGCGTGGACAGATCCCGTTCGAGCTGCTGCTGGCGATCCGACTGCAGACCCGGCATGGCGCCGTTCTCCTCGGAGCGCGACAGCAGCCGGCCGTACGTATCGAGAATCGCGACCGACTCGGGCCGCAGCGATTCCACGCTGTTGCTGACAAGCCCGGCGATGCCGCGCACGGTCGCGTCCGACAGCGGCCGGTTCGACTTGAGCCGCAGCATGACCGACGCTTTCGCGGGCTGCGACTGATCCGAGTACAGCGAGTCTTTCGCCATCGTCAGATGCACGCGGGCGCTCGCCACTTCGCTGAGCGTCGAGATCGTGCGCTCGAGCTCCCCTTGCAGGGCGCGCTGGTAGTTCACATGCTCCTGCGCGTCCGTGGTCCCGAACGAGGCCTTGTCGAACAGCTCGAAGCCGATGCGGCCGGACGAGGGAAAGCCCTCCGAGGCCACCTGAAGCCGGAGTTCGTTGACCCGCTCGCTCGGCACGCGGATCGAGCGGCCGCCGTTGTCGAGCTCGTACGAAACTTTGGCCGCTTTGAGCTTGGCCACCACGGCGGATGCGCTTTCCGGGTCGAGCCCGTCGGCCAGCAGCACGTAGTCCGGCTTGCTGATCCAGTAGGCCGAGGCCCCGATCACCGCAAGCACGCCGAAGAACGCGACGGCGATGGACACAAGCTGCGCGGTGCTGAGCGCGCCCGTGAGCTTCTTGAAACTGGCGAAGAGCTGGTCGGGATTCACGACGGGCTACACCGGCATCCGCATGACGTCCTGGTACGCCTGCACGAGCTTGTTGCGGATCTGCACCGTCATCTGCAGCATCACGTCGGCGTGCTGCAGCGCGATCATCGCCTCGTGCACGTCGCCGGTGCCGTCGATCATCTTGCTGACCGCGTCGTTCGCGGCGTCGGAGGACTCGTCGACTTTGCCGAGCAGATCTTTCAGCGTATTGCCGAAGTCTCCGCCCGCCGCACCTACGGAACCTACCGAACCTGCCGAACCTGCCGAACCCGTCGAACCCGTCGAACCCGTCGAACCGGGTATCAGCATTGAGAGATTGTTGATTGGTGTGGACATATCGGTTACTTCGCCAGCTCTAGGGCTTTCTGCACGGTGTCGCGGATCAGGCTGATCGCGGCCAGGTTCGCCTGATACGCGCGGGCCGCGCCAATGAGGTTGACCATCTCTTCCGGCACATCCACATTCGGCTTGAGCACAAACCCGTCCTTGTCGGCGTCGGGATGCGACGGCTCGTAGAGGCGCCGGAACGGCTCCGGGTCCTCGACGACGCTCGAGACGCGCACGCCGTCCGCCTCGCCGGCCGCGCCCAGGGCCTTGCCGAAGGTGTCGGACGTCACCGTTTCGAGCACGACGTCGCGCCGGCGATAGGGCTCGCCGTTCACGGTGCGGGTCGACTCGGCGTTGGCCAGGTTCGACACGGCCACTTCCATCCGCGCCCGTTGCGCGTCGAGCGCGCTGGCGGCGGCATTCACGGCACTGAGCAACTGAGACATGTCGGCTACCGCCCGTCGTTGATTGCGTAGCGCACGAGGCGGAATTTCGCGGCCAGCACGGTTTGTGCGGCGCTGAAATCACCCATCGCGCGGTTGAGTTCCAGAAGTTCGTGGTCAAGCTGCACGTTGTTCCCGTCGCGGCGTGACGCCGTGTCGGCCGTCTCTTTCACGGTCATCGCGTTGCCTGGTGTCCGGCCCGCGCCCGGCAGTGACTTCCCTTCGGCCGCGCGCAGCTCGAGGCCGCCCGACGAACCAAGGGCCGCCTCAAACGACGCTTCCCGCGCGCGATAGCCGGGCGTGTCGAGGTTCGCCAGATTGCCGGCGGCCAGTGTTTCGCGCTGCACGGCCCGGGTCATCTGGCGGCCGAGCGCCGCCATGATCGATGCGTCGCTCTTGATGGAATCCACTGGCATCTCGCGTGCTCCTTCTGACTGGACCGTTCCGGCGCGGTGATCGCGTCCGGTGCCCGTGTCCCACACGGTTGCCTGTCCGTTGAGCAAGATGAGTGCCGTACCGGCGGCACGCGCGCTTCTCCCGTGCGCGTCATGACAGGCGCGCCCGAAATGTCCGGCCGGCCGTCACGTGGCGTCGGCGCGACGACGCCGGACGGCCAACCGGCAGCGCGCGCGCGAGGACGAACGCGAGCGGCGCGCCTGGCATGGTCGTTGCCATACAGCTGTCAGTCTTGATGGAGTTCCTGTAAGCTGCGCAGCCAGTATCGGACGTGGACGATGACGAGCGGCGAAGATGCGGCACCGGGGACGGGAGCGAGGTTGGACGTGGCGGAGATGCAGGCGTCAACGGTGCTGGTGGTGGAAGATGAACGCGAACTGCGAGAGCTGATCGTCGAAGCCCTGGAAAAAGAGGGATTCGCCGTCGCGCAGGCCGAGACGGGCGCGGATGCGACGGCGCGCTTGCGCGGGTTCGCCTACGACGGCCTGATCATTGATTTAGGCCTGCCCGACGCGAACGGCATGGACATCCTCGAGGACGCCCTCGGGCGCTACCCCGAGCTTCGGGCCATCGTCATCACGGGCATCGGCGGCATCGAAGAGGCCGTGCGGGCCATCCGGCGCGGCGCGGTGGACTTCCTGATCAAGCCGTTCCAGGTCATGCAGCCGGTCAGCGTGCTCAAGACCGCCATCAACGAGCGACGTCTCCGCCGCGAAAACGCCGAACTGCGCGCCCAGCTCCAGGACCGTTTCCGGTTCGACGCGATCATCGGGACCAGCCGACCCATGATGCAGGTGTTCTCCACGCTGGAACTCGTCGCGCCGATGCACAGCGCGGTGCTGATCCAGGGCGAGACCGGCACAGGCAAGGAGCTGATCGCCCGGTCGATCCACTTCAACAGCCCGCGGCGCGACTTCCCGTTCGTGGCGTTCAACGCCGGCGCGATTCCCGAGGGTCTGGCCGAAGCCGAGCTGTTTGGACATGTGAAGGGCGCGTTTACGGGCGCCATCGCCAACCGCATGGGCCGCTTCGAACTGGCGGACCGCGGCACGCTCTTCATCGACGAAGTGTCCTCGATGTCGATGGCGCTTCAGGCCAAGCTGCTGCGGGCCCTGCAGGAGCGGGAGATTGAAAAGGTGGGCACGTCGCGCCCGATCAAGATCAACGCGCGGGTGATCGCGGCCACCAATGTGGATCTGCTGAAGCTCGTCAAGGACGGCGGCTTCCGTGAAGACCTGTACTACCGGCTCAATGTCGTCCGCGTCGCGCTGCCGCCGCTGCGCGCGCGCCAGGAGGACATTCCGATGCTGGCCCAGCGCTTCGCGCGCCAGTCCGCGCAGCACAACAATCTGCCGGCCCGCGCCATCAGCCAGGAGGCCATGCGCCTGCTGATGCGCTACGACTGGCCCGGCAACATCCGCCAGCTCGAGAATGCCGTCGAACACGCCGTGGCCATGAGCGGCACGCGCACGGACATCCTGCCCGAGATGCTGCCGGAGGAACTGCATCAGCCCGATCGCGCACGCACCGTGCCGCCGGTCACGATTCCGGACGAAGGCGTGGACTTCTCCTCGATCATGTCGCAGATGGAGCGCGACCTGATCCTGCAGTGCCTCCAGAAGACCGGCGGCAACAAACGCCAGGCGGCCAAGCTGCTGAGCCTCAGCCGGACGACGCTGATCGACAAACTGCAGAGACTGGGGATTGGGGATCCGTCGGCGGCATAGACATCGGGCAATCGAGAATTTGAAATTGGCAATCGCCGATCGATAACCGCGGAATCGGGAATCGCGGATCGGCAATCGCTAATCGCCAATCGGAAATCGCCAATCGGCAATCGCTGATCGGCGAAGGGTCGATCGCGGCCGGTTGTTCGCCCAGATTTTCCGATTCCCCGATTCCCGATCTGCGATTACCTTTTCCCGATTGCCGATCGAAGATTGCCGATTATCGATTCCCCGATTCACCGATGCGCACACCGGCATCCCCGGGCAGCTCCAGTGAAAACTCCGCTCCCGAGCGGTTGCCGGTGAGTTCCACCGTTCCGCCGCCGCGCTCCATCAGCCATCGCGATACATACAGGCCGAGCCCGGGTCCCGGCCCGGGCGTGAAGGGGCTGAACAGGAACGGCACGACCTCCTCGGGGACGCCGGTCCCATTGTCCTTCACCGCCAGCCCGATGCGACCGCCGGACTGAAACACCCGGAACGAGATTTCCGCCGCCGGCCGCCCGGTGACCGCGCGCTCGGCGTTGAGCATCAGGTTCGCGACGACGCGGATGAGATCGGCCCGGCACGCTCGCACCCAGTATTCGCCGGTCGGCGGCTGGATGACGACCTTGATGCGGGCCCGGCCGAACGACGATCGCCGAAGCGCGACGGCACCCTCGGTGAGCGCGCGCAGATCCAGCCGCTCCGGAACGCTGTCGGTCTCCTGCGCCATGAGCACCAGACTCTGCATCCGCCGGGAGGCCCGGTCGGCGTGTGTCAGGATCGCCTGCGATCGCTCCCGGCTCTTCTCGGCATTGGCGGACGTTTCCGCGAACAGCTCGGCATGGCCGGTGATGATCTGCAGCGCGTTGCGGGTGTCGTGGACGGCGCTGGACAGCAGCCGGGCCGTCAGCGTCAGACGGTTGATCGTGTTGAGCCGTTCAGGGGGCAGGGGGGCGCGGGCGGACACAGCAACTGCCTACCCTAACACGAGCCATCGGTCTGCTCTTGTGAAAGGAGGGCGAAACACCTAGACTAGGGACAATTTTCCGGGTCTTGGCGCGAGGTCGAGGCCCGCTTGGCGCGTCCACGGCGCCGTAGGCAGTACCGCAAGCACG
>JAKALV010000074.1 GCA_021824055.1 Acidobacteriota bacterium | reverse complement strand
CGCCGAAGAACGTGCTCACGCGCCCGCGGGTGCGGTCGTAGAACTGCGACGGGATCACCAGGTCCAGCGGCTGGTAGTCTTCGCGCAGGCTGCCGACCGCGCTCGCCGACAGGATCCACTCGACGCCGAGCGTCTTCATCGCGTAGATGTTGGCGCGAAAGTTCAGCTCGGACGGGGTCAGGCGATGCCCGTGCCCGTGCCGCGCGAGAAAGGCCACGCGGCGGCCGCGCAACGTCGCCAGCACGAGCGGCGCCGACGGATCACCGAACGGCGTGCGGATCGCGCGCTCCTCGCGGTCGCTGAGTTCGGCCATGTCGTACAGACCACTGCCGCCGATGATGCCTATCCGAACCGAGTCAGACACTCACTGGCTCCACACGTTTCTTTCCGGCTTCTTCGCGAATGACGCCGGCGGCCATCACCGGGTCGTGCTCGAAGAAGATAACGTACTCGCCCGCGATGGCCTCGCGGACGAACGCGCGCTTGAAGGCCAGCGTGTCCATCGGATAGAGGTCGTAGGCCATGATCCACGGCTCGTCGACGTGCGCCGCGGTCGGCATCAGATCGCCCGTGAACACGGCCGTCCGTCCGCCCGACTCGATCTTGATCAACTGGTGGTGCCTCGTGTGGCCGCCGGTGCGCCACACGCTGACGCCCGGCCGCACCTCGCCGTCGCCCTCGATGAAGTCGACCACGCCGGCCTCGACGAGCGGGACGTAATTCTCGGTGAAGTAGCTGGCGCGGTTGCGCTCGTGCGGATGCGTGGCGTCCTCGTACTCGCCGCGGCGGATCTTGTAGCGCGCGTTGGGAAACCGGGGGCGGATCTGACCATCGACCACGGCGGTGAATCCGCCGGCGTGATCGAAATGGAGATGCGACGCGATCACGACATCGATGTCCGCGGCGGACAGGCCGGCCGCAGCCAGGGAATGCTCAAGATTCAGCGCACGATCGAAGCCGTAAATGCCGGCGTCCTTGGCGCTCATCTTGTCGCCGCAGCCCGCGTCGATCAGGATGCGCTCGGTCGCCGTACGCACGAGGAGCGGCCGCATGCCGAGCGAGATGCGGTTCTTCTCGTCGGCGGGCGCGCGCCGCTCCCACAGCGGTTTGGGAACGACCCCGAACATGGCGCCGCCATCGAGCCGGAAGCCCCCGTCGGAGAGCGGTGTCAGTTCGAAGTCGCCGAGCCGCATCAGTGCGGTCCGCCTTCGCCAGGGCTACGGCGGACTGGGGCGCTGTCCACGGGCGCCCCAGCGGGCTGCTTGATTTCGACGAGCAGCCCGCAGGCGCTCGACGGGTGGATGAACGCTATGCGCGAGCCGTGCGCGCCCTGACGCGGCTCGGCGTCGATGAACTCGACGCCCTTCGCCCGGAGGTCGGCCATGGCGCGCTCGATGTTCTCGACGCGCAGGCAGATGTGATGCAGTCCGGCGCCCTTCCTGGCCAGGAACTTGGCGATGGGCGCCTCGGCGTTCACCGGCTCGATCAGTTCCAGCGACGTGCCGCCGGTGTCGACGAAGCGCAGGCGGTGCAACCCCACCTCTTCGGGCTCGCCGGTGGCGAGCCCGAAGAGGCGGCTGATCAGCTCGCGCATCGCCGTGGAATCCTCCACGGCGATGCCGACATGATCCAGCGCCGATGTCTTCGCCATGAGCGCCGCCGCGGCGCCGTACGGATCGATCTCGCGCCCGGCGATGCGATCGAGCGTGCGATCGAACTCGCCGGGCGCGAGCACGTCGCGTTCCAGATGCTGCATGAACCGGCGGCTGAGGATCTCGCGCAGCCGCCACTCCGCGCGGGCGCGCCGCCGCGCGCCCACGCGCTCGCCGCTGTAGGCGCGGAACTGCTCGATCATGTCGAGCAGTTCCGCGGTGCCGCGGTTCGCGGTGGCTTCCGTGCGCATCACGGGCGGCTTCCACTCCGCCTCGTCCCACATCTCCAGCGCCAACATCGCTTCGATCGACGCCGCGGTCCGGTCCGCGCCCTCCCGATCGGCCTTGTTCACCACGAAGATGTCGGCAATTTCCATGATGCCGGCCTTGAGCGCCTGCACCTCGTCGCCGGTGCCGGGCACCATCACCACGAGCGACACGTCCGCGGTCCGGACGATGTCCACTTCGTCCTGCCCGACGCCGACGGTCTCGATGATGATCACGTCGTAGCCCGCCGCATCCAGCACCAGCGCGGCCTCCGCCGTCGTCCCCGCCAGTCCGCCCAGATGACCGCGCGTGGCCATGCTGCGGATGAAGACCCCCGCGTCGCCCGCGTGCGATTGCATGCGCACCCGGTCGCCGAGAATGGCGCCGCCGCTGTACGGGCTGGTCGGATCGACGCAGAGCACGCCCACCGTCCTGCCTTGCGCGCGCAGCAGCGCCACCATCCGGTCGACCAGCGTGCTCTTGCCCGCGCCGGGCGGTCCGGTGACCCCGATCAGATACGCGTGTCCGGTCTTTGCGTAGATCCTGCCGATGAGCGCGGCGCCTTCGGGCGTTTCGTTCTCGACAAGAGAGATGGCCCGCGCGAGCGCGCGCGGGTCGCCGGCGAGCAACCGGTCCGACAGGGTCGACACCGGCGCGGTCATGACGAAGCGGGCATCGGCGCGGCGAGCAGCTGCCGCGCGATGACCAGGCGCTGAATCTCGCTGGTGCCCTCGCCGATCGTGCAGAGCTTCACATCGCGGAAGTACTTCTCCGCCGGGTAGTCCTTCACGAATCCGTAGCCGCCGTGGATCTGGACGCCTTCTTCGGCCGCGCGCACGGCCACTTCGCTCGCGTAGAGCTTGGCCATCGACGATTCGAGCGACGTGCGCAGCACGCCCTCGTCTTTCATCGACGCGGCGCGATAGGTGAGCAACCGCGCGGCTTCGATCTTCGTGTAGAGATCCGCCAGCTTCCAGCGAATCGCCTGGAACGTCGCGATCGGCTGGCCAAACTGCCGGCGCTCTTTCGCGTACGACAACGCCGCCTCGTAGGCGCCCTGCGCCAGGCCGACCGAGAGCGCCGCGATGCCGATGCGGCCGGCATCGAGCACCTGCAGCGTGTTGACGAACCCCTGCCCTTCGACGCCGACGAGCGCGTCCGCGCCCACGCGGCAGTTCTCGAAGATCACCTCGCTGGTGTCGCTCGCGCGCATGCCCAGCTTGTTCTCCTTGCGCCCGGCGCGCAGACCGGGAGTGCCCTTCGGAATGACGAACGCGGAGATGCCCTTCGACCCCTTGGTGCGATCCGTCACGGCCATCGCGACCAGCACGCCGCCCACGCTGGCGTGCGTGATGAACTGCTTCGAGCCGTTGAGCACCCAGTCGTCGCCGTCGCGTTTGGCGATCGTGCGCATCGCGGCCGCGTCGCTGCCCGACCCGGCTTCGGTCAGCCCCCAGGCCCCGAGCGTCTCGCCCTTGATCAGGGGCACGAGATAGCGCTGTTTCTGCGCCTCGCTGCCGAACATGAAGAGATGCGCCGTGCACAGGCCGTTGTGCGCGGCGACCGACAGCGACACCGCGGGGCAGACACGCGCGAGTTCCTCGATGCAGATGCAGTAGTCGAGCGCCGACATGGCCGAGCCGCCGACGCTTTCGGGAAACTGGATGCCCATCAACCCCAGGGCGGCCATGCTCTTCACGAGGCTGTGGGGAAACGCCTGGGCCTCGTCCCACTCCATGACATGCGGCCGGATCTCACGCTCGGCGAATTCGCGCACCGAGGCGCGCAACAGGTTCTGTTCGGGAGACAGGCGAAGATCCATTGGAGGAAATTATGTCACGGCGGAGCGTCCGGGTCGGACCGCGCCGGGACACCTGCTGGCCCGAGCGGGTGCGGCCGATAAGGGCGGTATGCCTCTATCCGGACGCACCACCAGCATCGCGCTCGTTGCCCTCGGCCTCGTGGCCGCCTTCGCCAATCCGGCACACGCTGACATCACCGCGTTCCTCGGCACGGCCCGCCAACCGGCCTCCACGTCCTCGACGCCCGGCCTCGCGCCGCCGACGGTGAGCCACACCGTGACCGGCGCCGCCTTCGGCATGGGGTTGCTGGTCGTGGGTTTCGAAATCGAAGGGGCGTCCCACTCGGAAGATACCGTCAAGCAGATCCCGGGCCTCAAGACGGGCATGGCCAACGTCATGGTGCAGACGCCGACCGGCGGCGCGCAGCTGTACGCCACCACCGGCGCGGGGATCTACCACGAGACGCTGGGAACGGTTTCCGACACCAACCTGGCAACGAACATCGGCGGCGGCTTGAAGATCGCGCTGACGGGACCGCTGCGCCTGCGGGTGGATTACCGCCTCATCCACTTACGCGGACGCGCCAGCGGCGTCGACGCGAACGTCCACCGCTTCTACGCCGGACTCAATCTCAAATTCTAGATTGATCGACCCAATAGCCAGCTAACCAGCTAAGAAATAGTCAGCTGTCTTATCCCCCGCCCATCTTCATGAGCTCCGTCAGGCCGATCCGCGTGGCGGACACCCACGCGTCTTTGAGCTGGTCGTAGACCGCCTGCACTTCGTTCGGCAGCAACTCGCGCAGGATCTCGATCGGGTCATAGCTCGCTTTCTTCACGACCGGATCGATCAGGAACAGATAGGTGATCGTGCCCGCGCTGGCCGGCACGGCCGCGACCGCCGGAGTGGTGGCGGTCGCCGGCGTCGCCGGGATCGCCGCCGAGACGCCCGTGGGGAGCTCCGTCGACTTGAAGATGCGCCACCCGGAGGCTTGCTGTTTTCGCGTGGCGCTGGCGGTGGTCTGCTGAAACGCCATCTTCAGCTTGGCCATCGCGGCATCGAAGGCTGGGGCTTTGTCGGCATTCACCACGATGAGGAACGCGCCGAGATCCGAGGTGAACTCGTACGGTCCCTGCACCGGCGCCACAGTCGCCGGCGGCACCGTGGCCGGCGTCGCCGGTTTCTGCGCGGCTCCGGCCGGAACCGTCACGGGCGGCGCGGTCGGCGGCGGTTTTTGCGGCGGCTGTTGCGGGGCCCAGATCGAGAGGACCATTGCCAGAGCGGAAAGGAAGCGCACGGAAGTCTCTCCAATAAAAAGGGCGCCTCACCCGCAGGCAAGGCGCCCAGTCAGAACCTCTCGAACGGAAACGCTAGCCGCCGATCTTGGCCAGCGGCCAGGGATTAATGCCGTTCGGCACAATCGCATCCTTGATCTTCGTATACACGGCCGTCGCGTCTTCCTGCTTCGGGAAGATGCCGGCGTACTCGGTGCCCGGCTCTTTGCCCGAGTAGTAGATGATCTTGCCGTAGTTGTAGCTGAGGACTTTTGACGCGCCCGTGACCAAAACAATGTATAACGACGGCTGCTCTGGCGGAATGGGCGCCGAGACCTTGAAGATCTTCATCGACGCACCGAGCGCCTTCAGCTCGGGCGTTGCACTGGCGTTGAGCGACGTGATGATCGCGTTATAGCCCGACTCAAAATCCGCACCCTTGCCCGGAGCGACCTGGACGATTATCGCCGCATCGTCGGTAGTGAACCTCAGCGGGTCAGCGGGTGGTGTTTGGGGAGCGGGTGCCGCGGCGGCCTGCTGCTGGGCGGGGGGAGCCGCCTGTGCCTGCTGCTGGGACTGAGCTTGAACGATCGACGCGCCAACCAGCACCGCGAAACCGACCGTAACGAACGAGCGACGCATGAAAAGCCTCCTTGCCACTTGGGCAAACGTTCCGAAAAGAGTCCTTACTTTACCTACCGGGCGTTCTGCCCGCAAGCGGTTTTCAAACGAACGTGGACAAAACATCGTTCGCCACAAGCATGCCCGACCGCGTGAGACCAAAGCTGCCCGCGCAACGCCACACGTGCCCGGCTTCGATCCGCGGCTCCAGCGCATCGCCGTAGCGATCCCAAGGGAAAATTCCCCACTGCTCGGCAAATGCCGACTCATTAATGCCCTCATTCAGGCGCAATCCCGTGAACAGCGCTTCCTCGACGCGGCTCGCCGGCGACAAGATCTGCACATCCTGCCGCACGTCCTGCCCGGATGCGATCCGCGCCACATACTCCGCGGTTGCCGCGATGTTCTTCCAACGCACCCCGTCCACCGTGGAGTGCGCGCCGCACCCGAATCCAAGCCAATTGCCGCTCTGCCAGTACTTGACGTTGTGCCGGGACCGATGGCCGGGCCGGGCCACGTTCGAGATCTCGTACTGGACATACCCCGCGGCATCCAGCCGCGTCAGTCCTTCCAGGTACATCTCCGCGGCATCGTCATCCGGCGTCTGCGACCAGCCCGCCCGGGCCATTTCTTCTTTGAGCGGCGCGTTCGGATAGAGCTCCAATAAGTACAACGAAAGATGATCGGGCCCGAGCCTTATCGCGCGGTCCACCGTCCGGTACCAGCTGGCGGGCGATTGTCCCGGAAGCCAGAGCATCAGGTCGAGACTGACGCTCGCGAATCCGGCGCGCCTCGCGTCCCCAAT
This sequence comes from Acidobacteriota bacterium, assembly GCA_021824055.1. GTDB lineage: Bacteria > Acidobacteriota > Vicinamibacteria > Vicinamibacterales > SCN-69-37 > SCUN01. The sequence continues at coordinate 5,995 of JAKALV010000074.1, read as the reverse complement.
CACCTCGACGGCCTTCTCGGCGGAGTGAATTCGCCCCAGCTTCTTCAACTCCTCGTCATCGAACGACTGCACGCCACAACTGATGCGGTTGATGCCCGCTTCGCGAAACGCCGCGAGCCGCTCGGCGCTGACGGTCTCGGGATTGGTTTCGAGCGTGATTTCCGCGTCGGGCGTCAGCGAGTAGGTCTCGCCGCACGCGCGGAGGATGCGCGCGACTTCTCCGGATTCGAGCAGCGATGGCGTCCCGCCGCCGAAAAACACCGAATCAACCAATGGGGCAGTGGGGCAATGAGGCAATGAGGCAGTGCTTCCCACTGCCCCACAGCCCCATTGCCCCACTGCCCCACTAGCCGTGATCTCTGTCACGAGCGCATCGACGTACTTCCGCTTCAGGTCCGCGTCGAGCAGACCGCGATTGAAATTGCAGTACGAACAGATGTGCTGGCAGAACGGAATGTGAACGTAAAGACCGAGCTTCACTGGACCCTGGACTCTGGACCCTGGACCCTGGACTACCCGCGTCCGGCCTTACCGCCCGGCCACTTGAGCTCGCGCGGATCGGCCAGGCGTTGTTCGCGCTCGCGTATCGCGCGCGCCTGAGAATCCTGCATCAGGCTCGACGTGCCGCTGCCGAGCTGGGCTCGGGCGGGTCCGCGAGTACGTGACGGCAGCACGCGACGCCCCTTGTTCTCCTGGTAGAGCGTTGTCAGGTCCTTCGGCCCCGCGTTGGGCGGCAGCATGCGGTAGTCGGGGCCGTCGTACTCGAGAAAATCACACATCTCGTGCAGCCGGGAGTGCATCCGGAACCCCACCCGCACCTTCAACGAGTCGAGATCGGTCTCGTCCGGGACATCGATGTAGTTGGTCGTAAAGATCGTCGGCCTCTTCTCGTTGTAGCGGGTGTTGACGATGAGGTTCATCGTCTCTTCGACCCATTCGGAGGGTTTTTCGGCGCCGAGGTCGTCCAGCACGAGGAGGTCGGCGTCCATCACCGGCCGCAGGATGTCCATCTCCGCCGTGCGGACCACCGGGTTGTATGTCGAACGGATCACGCGGAGCAGATCGCGCACGTCGTAGAACAGTCCGCGCGCGCGTTTCTCGAGGATCACCTGGCGCATGACCGACACGGCGATATGCGTCTTGCCGATCCCGGGCGGGCCGATCAGGCAGAGCCCTTTGGTCGTGGCGGGAAACGCCGCGGCAAACCGTCGCGCCTGCGCGAGGGCGTTCTGCAGTTTTTCGTTGGGGTAGACGACGAAGTTGTCGAGCTGGCAGCGCGCGTACCGCGGCGGAATGCGCGCCTCGTCCATCAGGCGCGTGGTGACGGTATCGAGCCAGCAGCGGCACCGTTCAGCGCCGCGCTCTCCGACCGTCCATCCGGTTCCGTTGCAGATTTCGCACGACATGGCGAGGTCACAGAATAACAGACATCGCCGCGTTCGATGCGGCTTTGATGCGCGGTCAGTGGTTGGTCGAGTGACCGTGTACCTGCTCGCTCATTTCCGCGGTGGTCGTCGGCACCAGCGCGGTGTTCAGGCGCTGCTCCCAGTCGCCCAGTCCTTTCGCGAGTTCGCCCTTCACGTAGTGCATGAACTCGTTGACTTCCTTCTGCATGCGCTCCATTTTCTTGCGCATGTTCAGCACGATTTCCACGCCGGCGAGATTCACGCCGAGATCGCGCGTCAACGCGAGGATGGTCTCGAGCTCGGCGAGGTCGTCATCCGAGTAGAGGCGCGTATTGCCCTCCGTCCGCGACGGCCGCAACAGGCCCTCGCGCTCGTAGAGGCGCAGCGTCTGCGGGTGGATGTTGTACTTCTGCGCCACGGCGCTGATCATGTAGAGCCCCTTGCCGGTGACAGGTTTTCTGGTTGGCATAGTGTGCTCCTTACGACGCGCCGCCGAACAGATGGCGACGAACGTCGATGTCGTTCAAGCGTCCAAATTCCCTGAGCAGTTCTTTCGACCGCTCGTCGCGCACGGGCGGCAGGACAATCTGCAGTTCGGCGACCAGATCTCCGGGCGGCACGGCGCCCGATGCATCGCCGGGGACACCGCGGCCCCGCAGGCGCAATCGTTGCCCCGATGCCGAGCCCGCCGGAATCTTCAGGGCCACCGGTCCATCGAGGGTCGGCACGTTGATCCGCGCGCCCAGCGCGGCTTCGTGCACCGCGACCGGCAGCGTCAGTGCCAGGTCCCGGCCCTCGCGACGCAGGTACGGATGCGGCGCGACCTCGATCGTGACGTACAGATCACCCGCCGACCCGCCGCGCGCGCCGGCATGGCCGCGGCCCGGCACCGAGATCCGCGCCTCGTCCTCGACCCCCGGCGGCAGGCTGAGGGTCACGACTTCGCTCCTCGCCTGCACGCCCGAGCTGCCGCAGACGCGGCAGCTGTGGCTCAGAATCTGTCCCACGCCGCCGCACAGTTCACAGTTCTTGCTGAACACCATGTGACCTCGCGCCCAGCGGCGTGAACCCGCGCCGGCGCACTGCGGACAGGGCACCGGTGGACGCGGCACATGGCCGGTGCCGCCGCAGGCGCCACAGCGTTCGGACCGCGTGACGGACAGGGGAAACTGACCGCCCCGGACCGCGTCCTCGAATGACAGTTGCAGCGTGATGTCGAGCGATGTGCCCTGTTCGGGAGCCGAGACACGGCGCGCGGCGTCCTGGAACACGTCCGCGAACAGCTCCGAGAACGTCGCGGCGGCGGCGCCCTCGGCGAGTGAGGAAAAATCGAATCCTTCAAAGGCCATGGTGGCTTCGATCGTGGCCGCCGGCGCCGGCGACGCGCCGCGATCGTACTCGCGACGCCGGTCCGGATCGCCCAACACGGCGTACGCCTCCTGTACCCGCCGGTACAGCTCAGCCGAAACGCCGTCACCCGGGTTGATCCCGGGGTGATAGCGCCGCGCAAGCCGCAGGTATGCACGCTCAACGTCCGCCGGAGCGGCGTTGCGCGGCACACCCAGGACTTGATACAGGTCCATGGGACCTACTTCTTCTCTTCGACCACTTCGGCGTCGATCACATCGCCTTCGGCCGCGCCGGCCCCCGCCGCGCCCGAACCCTCCGAACCCTCCGAACCTCCCGAACCCCCCGAACCCCCCGAACCTCCCGAACCCGCCGAACCACTGTAGAGGTTCTGTCCCGCTTTCATCTGGGCCGCGTCGAGCGCTTCGAGCGTGCGCTTGATCGACGCTGCGTCGTTGTTCTCGAGCGCCTTCTTCAGGTCGTTGACCGCCGACTCGATCGCCATCCGGTCTTCCGGCTTGATCTTGTCGCCCGCGTCCTTCATGAACTTCTCCGCCTGGTAGACGGTCTGATCCGCGCGGTTGCGCGTCTCGACCTCTTCCTTGCGGGCCTTGTCCTCGGCCGCGTGCGCCTCGGCGTCCTTCATCATCCGCTCGACTTCGTCCTTCGACAAGCCGCTCGACGCGGTGATCGTGATCTTCTGTTCCTTGCCCGTGCCGCGATCCTTCGCCGACACGTTCACGATGCCGTTCGCGTCGATGTCGAACGTGACTTCGATCTGCGGCGTGCCGCGCGGCGCCGGCGGAATGCCGTCCAGGTGGAACTTGCCGAGCGTGCGGTTGTCGCGCGCCATCGGCCGTTCGCCCTGCAGCACGTGCACTTCGACGCTCGGCTGGCTGTCGGCCGCGGTCGAGAACACGTCGCTCTTCTTGGTCGGGATCGTCGTGTTGCGCGTGATCAGCGTCGTCATCACGCCACCCATGGTCTCGATGCCGAGCGAGAGCGGGGTCACGTCGAGCAGGAGCAGGTCCTTCACTTCGCCCGAGAGCACGCCGGCCTGAATCGCGGCGCCGATCGCGACGACTTCGTCCGGGTTCACGCCCTTGTGCGGATCCTTGCCGAACAGTTCCTTGACCAGCTGCTGGACCTTCGGGATGCGCGTCGAACCGCCGACGAGCACCACTTCGTCGATCGCCGCCGGCTGCACGCCCGCGTCCGTGAGCGCCTGCTTGCACGGGCCCATCGTCTTCTGGAGCAGGTCGTCGACGAGCGATTCGAACTTCGCGCGCGTCAGCTTCATCGACAGATGCTTCGGCCCGGTGGCGTCGGCCGTGATGAACGGCAGCGAGATGTCGGTCTCCATCACGGTGGAGAGTTCCATCTTCGCCTTCTCCGCCGCTTCCTTCAGGCGCTGCAACGCCATCCGGTCCTTGCTGAGATCGATGCCTTCCTGCTTCTTGAATTCCGCGGTGATCCACTCGATCACGCGCTGGTCGAGGTTGTCGCCGCCGAGGTGCGTGTCGCCGTTGGTCGACTTCACTTCGACGACGCCCTCGCCGACTTCGAGGATGGAAATATCGAACGTGCCGCCGCCGAAGTCATACACGGCGATGGTTTCGTTCTTCTTCTTGTCGAGGCCGTAGGCGAGCGCCGCGGCCGTCGGCTCGTTCACGATGCGCAGCACCTCGAGGCCCGCGATCTTGCCGGCGTCCTTGGTGGCCTGGCGCTGCGCGTCGTTGAAGTACGCGGGCACCGTGATCACGGCCTTGGTGACGCCCTGGCCGAGATAGTCTTCCGCCGCCTGCTTCAGCTTCTGCAGGATCATCGCGGAGATTTCGGGCGGCGTGAATGGCTTGTCGGTGCCGTCAACTTTCACGACCACGTGATCGCCGTCGCGGATGACGTGGTACGGCACCATCTTGGATTCTTCAGAGACTTCGTCGACGCGGCGTCCCATGAAGCGTTTGATCGAGAACACGGTGTTTTCGGGGTTCGTCACGGCCTGGCGCTTGGCCACCTGGCCGACGAGGCGTTCGCCGGATTTCGTGAAACCCACGACGGATGGCGTCAGCCGCCCGCCCTCGGGATTCGTGATGACGACCGGCTCGCCCCCTTCCATGACAGCGACCACAGAGTTGGTCGTACCGAGGTCGATACCGATGATCTTGCTCATGACATTTCTCCTTTTGCCCTTGGCGGGCTCCCGTCCATGCGGGTTAAGACTTTAGTCTCTTAGAGTATATAAATCTGAGTGAAAGTGAGTCAATAACTATTTTCCTTTGGACCGGTACACTGGACCCTTCGTGCTTCGATCACCCACTCTCCGAGTTGCCGGCCTGGCCGCCTTGTTCATCGCGGCCTCGCTGTTTGGTGTCGCCAGCGGCGTGATGTTCGCGTTTGTTGGGGATCTGCCGGGCCTCCCGTCGCTCACCAACTACGCGCCGAGCGTCACGACGCGGATTCTGGGACGTAACGGCGCGGTTGTCGGCGAGCTCGCGACGGAACGGCGCGAGATCCTCAGCTACGCCGACATCCCGGTCGTGCTGCGGGAGGCGATTCTCTCCGCGGAGGACGCCGACTTCTTTCGCCACTCCGGGATCAACGTCACGCGCACGCTCGTCACGCTGGCGCGCGACGTCATCCATCAGCGGCTCGCGGGCGGCAGCACGATCACGCAGCAGCTCGCCCGCAACGTCTTTCCCGACGCGGTCGGCTTTCAGCAGACGCCGGAGCGCAAGATCAAGGAAGCCCTCGTGACCCTGCAGATCGAGAAGCGCTTCACCAAGGACGAGATTTTCGCGATGTACTGCAACCAGATCAACATGGGTCACGGCGCGTACGGCATGGGCGCCGCGTCGCAGGTATATTTCGGCAAGCCGGTCAAGGAGCTCACGCTGGCGGAGGCCGCCATGCTGGCCGGCATCATTCAGGGGAACGTGCTGCAGAGCCCGTATCGCAACATGAAGGGCGCCAGGGAGCGCCAGGCGTACACGCTGCGCCGCATGGTCGAGGAGGGCTACATCACGCAGGCGAAAGCCGACGAGGCCCGCGCGCAGCCGATCGTGCTGCGCGGCTATTCGGGGCCCACGTCCATTGCGCCGTACTTCACCGAACTGATTCGGCAGCACCTGCAGGAGAAGTACGGGGCGACGACCGTGTACGAGGGCGGCCTGACGGTGAAGACCTCGCTCGATCCAGAGTTGCAGAAAGCGGCGAACACCGCGCTGGACACCGGGCTGCGT
>JAKALV010000399.1 GCA_021824055.1 Acidobacteriota bacterium | reverse complement strand
GGCCGAGCTTTAGCTCGGCCTGCCCGTCGTTCGCGCGGATCGCGCAGTACACCGTCAAGAGCAGGAAGAGCCCCATCAGCGATTCCACGCGCTGGACGATGTAGGTCACCGAGCCAGTCTGGAGCGGATGCACGGTCCAGGCAAGCGCGATCAAGAACGCGAGGGATGTCGCCGCGCTGCCGGTGAGCGCGCGGATCGCCGGTGTCTCGAGCGTGCGCCGGACGATCCCGAAGAGCGTGAGCCCGGCAAGCAGGTGAATCGCGAGGTTGACCGCGTGATAGCCCCACACGTTGCGCTCGAACGTGACGCGAGAGTTGCGGCTGCCCGGCGGCGGCGGATCGAACGTGTTGCGCGCATCGATCGGCGCCAGGGCGTAGTTGAGCGCGAAACTGAAGCTGGCCACCGGCCGGCCCGACACCGTGATGTTGCGTGGCGCCCGCATCGCCTGCCATGGATGGGCCCACGGCGCAGGGTCTCGGACGTACGGGTTGTCGGCGATCGACGGGCGATCGTCGAAGACAAATGCGCCCGTGAAGCTGTTGGCGTAGGTGATGAGGCCGGCGATCACGATCACCGCGGCGGCCAGAAAGCGCTGCATTCGTGTAGATAATAGAGGAGTTCCCATCACGGAGGTCCCCGTCATGCCAGTTCGTCTCGGCGATACTGCTCCAGATTTCACGGCGCCCACCACGCAGGGCACGATCAGATTTCACGAATGGAAGGCCGGCAAGTGGGCCATCCTCTTTTCGCATCCCAAGGACTTCACGCCCGTCTGCACGACGGAGCTCGGCGCGGTGGCCGGCCTCAAGGCCGAGTTCGACAAGCGCAACTGCAAGATGATCGGCCTCAGCGTCGATCCCGTCGAGTCGCACGTGAAGTGGGAAGGCGACATCAAGGACGTCACGGGTCATGAGGTGAACTTTCCGATGATCGGCGACGCCGACAAGCACGTGTCGAATCTCTACGACATGATTCATCCCAACGCGAGCGACACGCTGACGGTGCGATCGGTGTTCATCATCGGGCCGGATAACAAGGTCAAGCTCACGCTGACCTATCCGGCCAGCACGGGCCGGAACTTCATCGAGCTTCTGCGCGTGCTCGATTCTTTGCAGCTCACGGCCAAATACGCCGTGGCGACACCCGCCGATTGGAGGAAGGGCGAGGACGTGATCATCGCGACGTCGGTGTCGGATGCCGACGCGAAGACGAAGTTCCCCGGGTACGTCACGAAGAAGCCGTACCTGCGCGTCACGCCCCAGCCGACGTAGGGACAGGGTCAGGTTCCGTCGCCGATGAACTTGTCTTGACACTATTACGTCTTGCGTAGTATTACGTAGGGCGTAATAGTGATGAAGAAACCCAACGACGACCTCAACGACCTCGGCCGGTTCTCCGAACCGGCGCTCCTCATCATGATTTCGCTCGCGGACGGCCCGAAGCACGGCTACGCGATGACGGAAGACATCGAGCAGATCTCGGGCCAGCGCCTCGGTCCGGGCACCCTCTACGGCGGCATCACGCGCCTCGAAGCCCGCGGCTGGATCGAGCCGCTGCCGAGCGACGATCGCCGCCGCCCCTACAAGCTCACGACCGCCGGGCACAAGGTGCTCAAGCACCGCCTCGCGTCGATCAAGGCGATGGCGAAGATCGCGACGACGAGATTGGCGGACGCATGACGAGCCCAGGTGCCATGGTGTCAGGGGATCAGGGTGTCAGGGTGCTGGTGCGCCGGTGCCAAGGTGCGAGGGTGCGAGGGCCAAGGTGCGAGGGTCAAGGTGCGAGGGCCAAGGTGCGAGGGTGCGAGTGCCGAGGCGCGCGGGCCGGTGCAAAGGTGTGCAGGGCGAGCGCGAGATGCGAGGGTGCGCCAATGAGGCCTGAACAACTGCTGGGTCTCCACCCGCGTGCGTGGCGGGACGGTACGGCGAGAAGTGTCTTGCTCCGGTCGACGGCCCGATGGTCAACCGTCCAAACAACCTCGGACGGTTTGCAGAAGTTGATCCAGCGGGAAAGGTTTTTGGATGAAGTGTTGCCCGGTTGGTAGCTCCAAATTGTGACCGGCGACGTCCGCGCTGTAACCGCTGGTAAAGATGACGTTGAGGCTTGGTCTTTCGAGTTGCAGGCGAGCGGCCAGTTCGCGGCCATTCACGCCTCCCGGCATGACGAGGTCGGTCAACAACAAATCGATCCGGCCGTGATGTTCCGTCCAAACCCGCTGCGCCTCGATGCCGTTGGTGGCTTCCACCACGCGGTAGCCACTCCGCTCCAGCACGGCTCGCGTCAGCCTGCGAATGGCCGTGTCATCTTCAACGACGAGGATGGTTTCCGAGCCGCCGCGTGGCGTGGGTGTCGCGGCCTCTTCGGCCCGCGCGACAGCGGAGGCATCGCTGGCGGGCAGAAAGACTTGAAAGGTCGTGCCTTTCCCGGTTTCGCTGTAAACCCGTAACCAGCCGCGGTGTTGTTTGACGATGCCGAAGACGGTCGCCAATCCAAGCCCCGTGCCTTTGTCCGGGCTTTTGGTGGTAAAGAACGGCTCGAAGATGCGCGGCAGGACTTCTGGAGGCATGCCGCAACCCGTGTCGCTCACGCTCAACCATGCGTAGCGTCCGGGCGACGCCTCAGGATTCAGACTCGCCTGCTCGGCGTCAATGACGCGTTCGGCGGTTTCGACGATGAGGCTTCCACCTTCAGGCATCGCGTCGCGCGCGTTGACTGCCAGGTTCATCAACAACTGATCGAGCATGCCCGCGTCGGCATACGTCATCACGGCGGCTGGGTGGAGATGCAATTGCAGATGCACGTCTTCCCCAATAATGCGTCGAACCAT
>JAKALV010000398.1 GCA_021824055.1 Acidobacteriota bacterium | reverse complement strand
ACCGGCAGAATGCCTGCGCGTCCAACCAGCTGACGCCAGTGACGGGCAGGTCCGCGACAATCACCTCGCCGGGCCACTCGCGCGGCGGCGGATGGCCGGTCGCCGAAAGAAACGCCGCGTACTGCATTTCGGTGACCGGACCGACCGCGCAATCGAACGCGTCGATTTCAACGTCGTGCACGGGCCGCTCATCATCCTGCGCGGGCTGGTCCGCGCGGCTCCCCATCTGGAAGCGGCCGGCCGGAATCCGGACGAATTTCACCACCGCATTCTAGAGCGCATTTCACATGGCAGTAGCCGTCAGTCCAAGGTTCAGGGTTCAACGTCCAAGGTCACTTGTTGTCCGCAGGTCCCGCTGGTCCTGCGTCCGATGCTCGGCAGCAGGTCGGGCGGCGGCCGCAGCAATGGCGGCGCGTCCGGCAGCTGGTCGTTACACGACTCGTCCGCGATCCATGGCCACGATCTGTTCGGCGCGCGACTCGACCTCGGCCGGCGTGTGCGTGACGTAGATCGTGGGCAGTCGAATCTCCGCGCGCAGCCGATCCAGGTACGGCAGCACTTCGTCACGACGCGCCTGGTCGACCGACGCGAGCGGCTCATCCAGCAGCAACAAACGCGGCTGCGACAACAGCGCGCGGCCGAGCGCGACGCGCTGGGCTTCTCCGCCGGACAGCCGCGCGGGCATCCTCGCCAGCAGCGCGCCAAGGTCGAGCAGATCCACCACATCGTCGAACGCGAATGGATCGGTCACCGCCGGCGAGAACCACCGGCCGTATCCGAGATTGCGGCGCACGGTGAGATGCGGAAAGAGGCGCGGCGCTTGAAAGACGTACCCGATGCGCCGCGTGTGGGTCGGCCGCCAGATTCCCTTCGCCGTGTCGACGAGCACGTCATCGTCCAGCCGAACGACACCGCGGTCGGGACGGATCACGCCGGCAACGATGTTGAGCAGGCTCGTCTTGCCGGCGCCGGACGGACCGATCACCGCGGTCAACCCGGCGCTCGTGGTGATCGACACGTTCAGCTGCAGCTGGCCCAGCGCATGCACGACGTCGATGCGCACGCTCACGACCGGCCTCGGGCCACGCGGCGCGCGAGGTACTCCGACAGCATCAGCGCGGCGAACGACACGCCCACCGACAGGCCCACGAGGCGCATGACCGCGCGGTCGGAGCCGGGCGTTTGAATCAGCGAGAAGATCGCCAGCGCAAGTGTTTGCGTTTCGCCGGGGATGTTCGAAACGAACGTGATGGTCGCGCCGAATTCGCCGAGCGCCTTCGCGAATCCGAGCACCATGCCGGCGAGCACGCCCGGCAATGCGAGCGGCATGGTGACCGTCGCCAACGTCCACCACGGGCTGGCCCCAAGCGTGCCGGCGGCGTCTTCGAGATCGCGGTCCACCGACTCGATCGCCAGACGGATCGCGCGCACCATCAGCGGGAATCCCATCACCGCGGCCGCGACCGCCGCGCCGGTCCAGCGAAATGCGAAGACGACGCCGAATGTGCTCTCGAGCAACGCGCCGACCGGACCGTGGCGTCCCAGCACTCTCAACAGCGCGTAGCCGGTGACGACCGGCGGGAGCACGAGCGGCAGATGCACGATGGCATTGAGCAGCGAGCGGCCCCAGAACCGGCCGCGCGCGAGCACCAGCGCCGCGAGCATCGCGAACGGCGCGCTGGCCACCGTGGCGACGACAGCGATCTTCAGACTGAGCGCGATGATCGCCGCGTCAGTCAACGAGAAATCCCTGCCGCGCGAAGACGGCCTTGGCGGCGGCCGTCTGCAGAAACTCAAGCACGCGCGCGGCGTCGGCACCGCCGGCCGTGGTCACCGCGGCGGGATACACGATCGGCGGATGTGACGTTGCGGGGAAGGTGCCGACGATTGCGACGCCGCGATCCGCCAGCGCGTCGGAGCGATAGACGATGCCGAACGGCGCTTCGCCGCGCGACACAAAGAGCAGCGCCGCCCGGACGTTCTCGGCGGGCGCGAGCTTGGCGGCCACACTGTCCCACACGCCGAGCGACGTCAGTGCCGCTCGGGCGTACTTGCCCGCGGGCACGGCGGCGGGTTCCGCGATCGCGAGGCGGCCCGTACCGAGCGCGCGCGCGAGCGGGAACCCTGGCACGATCGCCAGCGGCTCGGCATGGGACGCCGGTGCGATCAGCACGAGCGTATTGCCGAGCAGGTTGACGCGGGTCCCGGACTTGATGAGGTGCCGATCCCCGAGGTAGTTCATCCAGTCGAGATCGGCGGAGAGGAAGAGTCCGGCCGGCGCACCGCTTTCGATCTGACGCGCCAGCGCGGAACTCGCGGCATACGACACGCGCACGCGAACGGACGTCGCGTGCTCGATCGCGGGCGCGAGTTCGTCCAATGCCGTCTGCAGGGACGAGGCGGCGAAGATGAGCAGATCGCGTTGCCGGCCCGCCGCGCCGGCAACACCGGCACCGGTCATCCTCACATGCGACGCGAGCAGCAGGGCGATCACGCCGATCGCAAAGCGCCGCCTCCTCACCGTCGTGCCCTCTTCTTTCGGGACGGCGCCACGCTTGGAGCCTCGCGCGCGATCATCACTTCCGTGGCCTTGATGATCGCCAGCGCATCGTCGCCGCGCTTGAGCTTCAGTTCGTCGACGGCGTCGCGGGTGATCACGGCGGTGAGGGTCTGGTCGCCGATGCGCAGCTTCACCTGCGCCATCAGACCGTCCAGCCGGACCTCGTCGATGAATCCCCGCAGCCGGTTGCGGCCGCTGAGCAGCACGATCACGCCGGACGGCGCTCCCGCCCTTGAGGCGGCCGGGCGGTCCAAGGGCGCGTGCCGC
>JAKALV010000073.1 GCA_021824055.1 Acidobacteriota bacterium | reverse complement strand
CGCCTGGCCGCGGTGGCCGTTGGTGGCGCGCAGCACCAGTTCAATGTGCGCGCGCTCGAGCGCCTCGAGCGTCTGCAGGGGCCCGGCCGGAGCGCCGGCCGGGCTGGTTGGCGGAGACGTTACGCGCAGCCGAAACGCCGCCGGCAGATGCTCCGGCCTGAGCTCGTCGCCGTCGCACACGATCATCGCCGCTTCGACGACGTGCGCCAGCTCGCGCACGTTGCCCGGCCATTCGTGAGCGCGCAGGCGCTCGAGAAACTCGACCGTCAACGTCTTGGACGACCCGAAGCGCTCGTTGAACGAGTGCACAAAATGCTCGGCGAGCCGGTCGATGTCGGCGCGCCGCTCGCGCAGCGGCGGCATCGTGACGCTGATCGTGCTCAGCCGGTAATAGAGATCCTCACGGAACAGGCCCTGGCGGACCATGGAGACCAGGTCGCGATTGGTCGCCGCCAGCACCCGCACGTTCACCTTCATTTCGGTCGTGGAGCCGACACGCCGGAACGTGGACGTGTCGAGCACACGCAGCAGCTTGACCTGCGTGGCCAGGCTCACCTCGCCGATCTCATCGAGAAAGATCGTGCCGCCGTCAGCCACTTCGAAGAGGCCGGGCTTGGCGCGGTCGGCGCCGGTGAACGCTCCGCGTTCATGGCCGAACAGTTCGCTCTGCAGCAGCGTCTCCTGCAGCGCGGCGCACTCGACCACGACGAACGGCTTCTTGCGCCGCGGACTGCGCGCGTGCACGAGCTTCGCGACCATCTCCTTGCCCGTGCCGGTGTCACCGGTGATCAGCACGTTCGAATCGGTGGGCGCCACGCGCGCGATCAGGTCGATGACCTTGCGGAACTCGGGGCTCTCGCCGACAAACGCGCTGCCCAGATCCGGCGGCGTCAGTCCGCGCTCGAGCAGGTTCGCGCGCCGCAGCAGCGCCTGTCGCTCCAGCGCTCGCTGCAAACGCACCTGCAACTCGTCGAGCGGGCATGGCTTGGACAGGTAGTCGAAGGCGCCCAGCCGGATCGCTTCGATCGCCGTGTCGATCGTGCCGTGGCCGGTCAGCATGATGACGTTCGCGTATGGCTGGCGCTCGCGCACGGCGGCCAGCACATCGAGGCCGCTCATGTCCGGCAGCTGCTGATCGAGCAGCACGATATCCGGCGCGGTGTCATTCAATGTGGCGATGGCGTCGGCGCCGGTGGCGGCCGTCGCCACCTTGAACTTCAGCCGCTGCAATTCCCGCCCGAGCGCCCGCGAAAACGCGGCGTCGTCATCCACAAAGAGGATCGTGTGCTCGGGAGGGGCGGTGGTCATGCCGTCTTCATCGCGGTGTCCGCCGTCGCGTGCGGCAGGACGACGTCGAACGTGGAGCCCGCGCCGAGCGTGCTGGTCACTTCAATGTCGCCGCCCCAGTGCCGGATGAAGTCGCGCGAGAGGAACAGGCCGAGCCCCGTGCCGCCGCGCCGGAGGCTGAAGAACGGCTCGAAGATGCGCTGCTGATCGGCCGCCGCGATGCCGCAGCCGCGATCGATCACGCGCACGTGCGCCGCCGCGTCGGCGTCGACCTTCAGCATGACCGTGGCGCCGGCCGGGCTCGCCTGAATGGCGTTCAGCACGAGGTTGATGAGCACGTGCTGCAATTCAGAATCGTCCGCGCGCACATGCAAGTCGCCCTCACCGATGACGACGCTCAGGCGCACGCCGTGTTCGCGCGCAGTCGGCTCCACGAGCCGCGCCACCGCCGCCACCGTGTCCGGCAGATGCACGATGTCCGCGTTGCCGGCCTGGCCCCGGGACAGTCTGAGGAAGTGCTGCGTGATGCCGCGGCACCGCAGGACCTGCTCGCGCGCGATGGTGGCGCACTCGGTCAGTTGCGCCTTGTCGATCGGGCCGTCGCCGCTCTCGGCCATGTCGAGCAGCATCCCTTCGACGACCGTCAGCGTTGTGGCCAGCGGCGTGTTGATCTCGTGCGAGAAGCCGGAGGCGAGCATGCCGAGCGAGGCCAGCCGATGCGATTCGGCCATGCGCGCTTCGCCGGCCCGGCGGTCGGTGATGTCGCGCCACACCTCCACGACTTGCGCCGTCAGGCCGTTCGCGCCGGTGACCGGCGACGCGTGCACCTCCTCCCAGCGCGTGGTGCCGTCGGGCAGCCGCCGCTCCATCAGGCGGACCTGCCGCGTGGCGGTGAGCAGGCACGCCACCGTGGGGCAGTTCGACGTGCTGCACATGGTGTCGCCGAGCGTCTCGCACGAGCAGCCCACGGTGGTGGCGCGGGTCGAGCCCTTGCGGCTGAGGAACGCGTCGTTGGCCGCGATGACCTTGCGCTCGCGGTCGAGCACCACGATGCCGTCGTCGATGCTGTTGATCACGGTTTCGAGGCGGCGTTGTTGCGTGTTGAGCTGGGTCACGAGACCGGTCATCGCGTCGGCCATCGTGTTGAACTCGCGGGCCAGCCACGCGATCGTGTCCCGGCCTTCCGCCGGCACGCGGCGTTCGAGATCGCCCCCGGCGATCATCCGCGCGGTGGTCTCGAACCGGCGGAGCCGCTGGAGCACGGCCACGCGCACGACCATCGCGATGCCGGTGATCAGGAGCAGGGCCAGCCCGGCGCTGCCCGCGACGAGCCAGCTCAGGTCCATGTTCATCTCGGCGCGCAGCGCGCCTGTGTTCGTGTCGAGGATCAGGATGCCGTTGATCCGATGCGACGGGTCGTGGCACGTGTAGCACTCGGGCCGGTTGTGGACCGGGATGACCGTGCGCAGGAGGGCGCCGCCTTGCGTGTCGATCACGCGGCTGTTGGCGCGCTGCGCCGGCGGGAATTGATGGCAGGCCTGGCAGGTGGGCGAGGCGAGCGAAAACGTGGTGTTGCGTTCGCTCCTGGCGCTCGCGTATTTCACCACGCCCCCGCGATCGAGCAGCATCACGTTCTCGACCTGCGGCTGCTCGCCGAAGCTGTTGATCATCCGCGCGATGAGCGAGCGGTCGTCCTCGATCATCTGATGTTCGAGGGCGGCGCGGATCAGCTCGCCCTGCGACATCGCGGTCGCGCGGGCCGTGCTGATCAACGTCTTGCTGTGCTGGACGGAATAGAAATACGCGCCTGCGGCGGTCGCGGCGGCCACGGCCGCCGTAATGCCCACCGCCATTCCCACGGTGGAACTTGTCAGTCGAGGGATGAATCGGCGTCCCACTGCAATGGCCACGCGAATAGTGGCAGACGGGACGGGGGCGGTCAATGACTGACGAAACGTCAGACGACTGCCAGCTTGTCAGTGCGCCGGATATCCGGCGGCCTCGTTGTCCCAGACACATGCGCAGTGTCCGCTCGCGGAAAACCTGGCATCGCCTGTGCACCAGGCCAGCGGCACGGAGGGTCGTCATGGAAATGCTGCTCATGGGTGTGACGTTGAGTTTGCTGGGCGTGGCGGTGAGTGCGGGGTTGTTCATGGCCGCAACCAGAGATGTGCGGACGACGGGCCAGAACGCGGGTCTCGAGCCGTTGCCGGAACCCGAGCCGTCCCAGTTCTTTGCGCCGTCGGTCACGCCGATGGCCAGGCCGATCGTGTCGGTCGACGTGCTGCTGCTGCAGATCGAGCGTCACGTGCGCATGGAGCAGGCGGCCGCGGAGTCGTTCATGGCGATGCCCACCGTTGAGATGCTGCACATGCCGACGGCGTCGCCGCTGGTGCACTAGGAGGTTGTCATGCAGCAGGCAGAACTTCTGCACGGACTCTCGCCGCATGATGCGGAGGAGTTGTTGAAGATCGGAACACGCATGACGTTGAAGCGTGGCACCGTGCTCTTCGAACTGGGCTCGCCGGCCGACAGCGTCTACATCGTGACGCAGAGCCGCTTGTCGCTGACGCTGCCCATGATGGTGCGCGGGCGCGAGGAGAACGTGCTGATCGAGGAGCGCCAGACCGGTCAGGCGCTCGGCTGGTCCGCGTTGATTCCGCCGAACCGGTTCACGCTCACGGCGTCGGCGCCGTTCGGCGCCGAGGTGCTGCGGATTCCGCGCGAGGTGCTCGCCGGGCATCTCACCGCGCGCCCCGAAGTGGGCTACATCGTGATGCGCAATGTCGCCGAGATCGTGGGCCAGCGGTTGCAGGTGTTCCAGGCGATGTGGCTGCGCGAGATGCAGCGCGTCGTGGAACTGTCCGCGGCCCGCGAGGCATCGGCATGAGACGGCTGCTCGTCGTGACGTTCGCCGTCATGGCCGTCGCGATCACCGCGCGGTCGGGCGTGCTCCGCGCGCAGGCCGGCGCCACGAAGCCCGCGCCGGCGATCGACAGGACGGTGCCCCCGCCCTTCATGCAGGACGGCCAGACGCTCGAAGTGCCGCCCCCGCCGTTTTCCGACGGCATCTTCCCCTGCTCGGCCTGCCACGAGTCGATCAAGCCGGATCGCACGCGCCGCGTCCTGACCTTTCACGACGACATCGTCTTGAAACACGATCAGGATCACCGGTGGTGTCTCGACTGCCACGACGCGGACAATCGCGACTTTCTTCACCTGGCGGGCGGGCAGCGCCTGCCGTTCGACGAGTCGTACATGCTCTGCGGCCAGTGCCACGGAGAGAAGCTGCGCGACTGGCGCGTGGGTGTCCACGGCCGCCGCACCGGTCAGTGGAACGGGCACAAGACCTACCTGCTGTGCGTGAACTGCCACAACCCGCATCAGCCGCGCTTCAAACCGCTGCCCCCCAAGCCGGCGCCCAAACCGCCGATGCGGCCCATTCGCTGACAGAGGCCAGGAGCTCCGAGATGGCGACCGAGGAAATGCACGAAAGCGGCATATCACGCAGGGAATTCGCGTCGGTGGCCGCCGCCGCGGCGGCCGGATTGCTGGCCACGGCGTGCGGCAATCGCCGCCTGTACGATATTCCCAAAGATAAACTGCGCGCGGCCGTCGCCGAGATGGAGAAGGAGTACTCGGCGAAGTACGGCAAGGCGGTGACGGTCTCCGACGCGGGGCCGATGCCCGGCGTGGTCTTTGCCTACGCGCTCGACATCTCGCGCTG
Source organism: Acidobacteriota bacterium (assembly GCA_021824055.1). Lineage (GTDB taxonomy): Bacteria > Acidobacteriota > Vicinamibacteria > Vicinamibacterales > SCN-69-37 > SCUN01. The sequence goes on along the minus strand of JAKALV010000073.1, from coordinate 7,471 downwards.
CGTCGGCTGCCGCCGCTGCGTGTACGCGTGCGTGGCGGAAAACAACCAGTCGCGCGATCCCGAAGTGCAGTGGATCCGCGTGCTGTCGATGGACAAGTCGAAGGGCATTGATTTTCAGGATGCCGACCCGTACTACCAGCCGGAAACGGTGCCGCAGGACGGACGCTTCTACGTGCCGACCGCCTGCCAGCACTGCCGCAACGCGCCCTGCACGAAGGTGTGCCCGACCGGCGCCACCTGGACGGAGAAGGACGGCATCGTCGTCATCGACTACGACTGGTGCATCGGCTGCCGGTACTGCATGGCGGCGTGTCCGTACGGCGCGCGACACTTCAACTGGGGCAAGCCCACGCTGCCGTCCGATCAGGTCAATCCGGACATGCATGTGCTCGGCAATCGGCCGCGCCAGCAGGGTGTCGTGGAAAAGTGCACGTTCTGCATCCAGCGCAGCCGCGCCGGCCGCTACCCCGCGTGCGTTGAAGTGTGCCCGGTGGGCGCGCGCAAGTTCGGCAACCTGCTCGACCCGAACAGCGAGATCCGCTACATCATCGAAAACAAGCGCGTGCTGCTCCTCAAGCAGGAGCTGAACACGATGCCGAAGTTCTTCTACTTCTACGGAACGTGAGGTCCGTGTGAGCTTTTCTCAGAAGTTCCCCAGGTTCGTCACCGGCAGCGTCCAACTCGTCACCCGCGGCAATACCACCTACTGGGTCTGGTTGGCGGTGCTCGCCGTCCTGATCCTGTCCGGAGCCGACGCGTTTGCGGCGCAGGTGCGTCACGGCCTGATCGTGACCGCCATGCGCGACCAGGTCAGCTGGGGGTTCTACATCGGCAACTTCACGTTTCTCGTCGGCGTCGCGGCCGCCGCCGTGGTGCTCGTGATTCCGGCGTATGTGTACGACTGGAAGCCCATTCGCGAGATCGTGATCTTCGGTGAATTGCTGGCCGTCAGCGCGATCGTGATGTGCCTGCTGTTCGTGCTGGTCGACATCGGGCGGCCCGACCGGTTCTGGCATCTGCTGCCGGGCTTCGGGCACATGAACTTTCCGCAGTCGATCCTGGCGTGGGACGTGATCGTGCTGAACCTGTACTTCATCGTGAACTTCATCGTGGTCACCCACATCCTGTACCGCGCGTTTCACGGCCGGCACTACAACAAGAAGATCGTGGTGCCGCTCGTGCTCCTGTCGATCCCGATGGCCGTGGGCATCCACACCGTGACGGCGTTTCTCTACAACGGCCTGGCCGCGCGCCCGTACTGGAACTCCTCGATCCTGGCGCCGCAGTTCCTCGCGTCGGCGTTCTGCTCGGGGCCCGCGATCCTGCTGGCCGTCGTGCTGCTGCTGCGCAAGTTCACGCGGTTTGAGATCCAGGACGAGGCCGTGTGGAAGATTGCGGAGCTGATGGCCTACGCGACGTTCATCAATCTGTTCCTGCACGGCTCCGAAGCGTTCAAGGAGTACTACTCGAACACCGAGCATGCGCTCTACACGCGCTACTGGTTCCAGGGCATCGGCGAGCACCGCACGCTCGTGCCGTTTGCCTGGACCGCGGTCTTGCTGAACGTCACGGCGTTCGTCCTGTTCATCATTCCCAAGGCGCGGCGCAATCCCGTGCTGTTGTACACGGGCTGCTTCGCCACGTATGCCGGCTGCTACATCGACAAGGGCATGGGCCTGATCATTCCGGGGCTCACGCCGGACGCCCTGGGCGAGATCTATGTGTACTATCCGACCATCGCGGAATTGCGGGTGGCGGCCGGCGTGTTCGCGCTGGGGTTCCTCGTCTTCACGTTGATGCTGAAGGTGGCCGTGCCGATCCTGCTCGGTGAGTTTCACGGCGCCAGGGACCCGCGAGCGGCCGTCACGCACTGACCGCGGCGCGGCGCGGCCGGATCCCGCGGTATAGTCGGAGCCTGTGCTGGCCTGGCTCGCGGCGGCATCCGTGGTCGGATTCGTGGCGTCGCTGATCGCGATTCCATGGATCCTCGTTCAATTGCCGGCTGACTACTTCGATACCCGCGTGCCGCGGCGCTGGATGATCGATCGGCATCCCGTCCTGCGGACTACCGGGCTCATCATCAAGAACCTCGCCGGCGTCGTGTTTCTGCTGGCCGGCATCGCCATGCTGGTGCTGCCGGGGCAGGGCATCCTCACCATCCTCATCGGCGTCTCGCTGATCGACTTCCCCGGCAAGCACCGCCTCGAAGCGCGCCTGGTGTCGCAGCGGCGGGTGCTGCAGGCGATCAACGCCATCCGCCTCCGGTTCGGGCAGTCGCCGCTGGTGCTGGCCCCGGAGCCCACCACATCGTGACTGCGCCCCACGGAAGCGTCCCCACCGAGCTGCCGGAGCCGCCGCGCCGCGCGGGCACTCGCCTGGCGGACGATCGGCGCGCGATGGTGAGGGTGTCGGCGTTGGCCGCGGTCGCCGCGGCGACGTACGCGGCCCTTGCACCGCTGGGCGGACCCGTGCCCGCCGTGGGCTGGAGCCTGATCGCGGTGTCCGTGGCCTGCACGGTCGGCGCGCTAGTCGCGTCGCTCGCGGGCCACACCCGGCCAGGCGCCTGGCTGATCATCGCCGGCCTCTGGCTGCCGTCGGCCGCGCTGCTTGTTGTGGTTGGCTGGGCGGCGCCCGCCGCCGAGCTACTCACGGTCACCGTGGTGCTGACGGCGCTGGCCGCCGGATGGAGGGCCGCCGCCGTGCTGACCAGCGCCTCCGCGGTTCTGCTGGCGGCCACCGCGTGGCTCCTGCCCGCCGGCCTCGATCCGGTGTCGGCGGCGCACATCACCCGGCACCGCCCGTTGATGGACGCGGAGCTCTTTCTGTTCGGTTCGTTGATCGCGCTGTGGTGGAGTTGGCGCACCGAGCGCGCCGCGCGGGAGCACGAACGCGTGCTCGACAACGAACAGATCGCCGAAGCGCAGTTACAGGGTGAGCGCGAGCGCACGCAGGCCATCGTCGAGAGCGTGCTCGACATTGTCGTGATCCTCGACGCGGACGGCACCATCGTCTTCGAGAATGCCGCCGTGGAGCGCGTGCTGGGCTTCACACCGGGCGAGCGCGTTGGTCAGTCGATCCTGGCGCACGCCCACCCCGACGATGTGGCGGTGGCCGGCGCCGTCATGGCGGAGGTCCTGGCTGATCCGGAAAAGCTGGCGCGCTTGACATTGCGGTTCCGCCACAAGGCGGGCGGCTGGCGCTGGCTGGAGACCTTCGGTCGGAACCTGCTGCACGTGCCCGCCATCGGCGGCATTCTCGGCGTCGGCCGGGACGTCACCGAACAACGCGAACTTCAGGCTCGGCTCGAGGCGGGCGAGCGCCTGGAAACGGTCGGACGCCTGGCCGGCGGGATCGCCCATGACTTCAACAATCTGCTGACCGCCATTCTGGGCAATGCGGAGCTGGCCCGCGATCTGCCGGAGGCCGGCGGCCCGATGGACCGGTATCTGGACGGCGTGATCCAGGCGGGCGAGCGCGCGCGCGATCTGACGCGGAAACTGCTGGCGTTCGCGCGGCGCGAGATCAGCCAACCGGTGGTCATCGATTTGTGCGAACGGCTGGCCGACGCGCGTGAACTGCTGCCGCGCCTGCTCGGCGAAGACATCGCGTTGCGCGTCGAGACCGGCGCCGGCCCGCTCGCCGTGCTGATGGATCCGGTGCAGTTCGAACAGATCATTCTGAACATCGCGGTGAACGCGCGTGACGCGATGCCGGCCGGGGGCGCATTCAGCATTCACGCGCGCGACGTGTGGGTCGACGCCATCGATTCGTCATTCGTCGGCGCGATCGCGCCGGGGCCCGCGGTGTGCGTGACGCTGAGCGACTCCGGGCAGGGTATGCCGCCGGAGGTGGCGGCGCGCGTGTTCGAACCGTTCTTCACGACGAAGGAGAGCGGCCGCGGCACGGGCCTCGGCCTGTCGACCGTGTACGGCAGCGTCGTGCATGCGGGCGGCGCCATTCGCGTGTCGAGCCGGGTCGGTGACGGCACGACGTTCGAGATGCTCCTGCCGCGCGTCGAAGCGGCGCCGACCGCCGGACCGGTGGAGGCGCGAGCGCCGCGCTCGCCGCTGTCGGCGTCGGTGCTGGTGGCGGAAGACGATGCCGGCGTGAGGGAATTTGTCACGGAGGTGCTGCGCGGCGCCGGATGCCGCGTGCTCGAAGCCGCCGACGGACTGGAAGGCACGGCCGTCGCGGATGCGCACGAATCGCGGATTGATCTGCTCGTGACCGACGTGGTCATGCCGAATCGTGACGGCCTCGAACTGGCCGCGCACTTCCGGCGCACGCGGCCCGGATGCGGCGTGCTCTTCGTCACCGGATATTCCGCGGATCCCACCATCGAGGAGCAGGCGGCGCGGATGGGCGCGCTCGTGCTGCTCAAACCGTTCACGGTCGACCAGTTGCTCGGCCACGTCGGCCGGCTGCTGGCGTCTGGTCGCTAACTTTTGAACAGATCGTCGAAGGCCTTGCGCGCGGCGGCGGACGGGCCACTGGGCCGGCTGGTGCGTTCGGCGCGTTCCGGCACGGGCGCCGGCGTGGAGTGGGTTTCCTTTTCGACCTTCATGCGCGGCGAAAAGAGCCGGCAGTCGTTCGCCTCATCTTTCGGGCTGACGCGCGACGTCAGCTTTTCCTGGCATTCGAAGGTGGCTGACGAATCGAACGACGCGCACTGAATACACGCGCGCAGCGCCACGCCGCACTTGCTGCACCGGCTGAGCGAGCCGATGTCGGGGCTCTCCTCGTGGCCGCATCGAACGCAGCGGAACGTTTCTTTGAACCCCATCATGTTCGGGGTCTTCGGATCGCGTGGGATGCGTGGATCGAATTTCTCGAGCGGCTTGCGGGGAGCGGCTGGGCTGCGTTCCCGTCGATCGCGGTCGCGATCGCTGTCCTGGTAGCCGCGCTGGCTGTACTTACGGTCGCTCATAACACACGTTGCGTGGTTGATTTGTCTTCATCGTGTTTCTACCTTTGTTTGTGCCTTTTGCCTTCTGCCTTTTGCTTTCCGCGGCGCAGCCGCGGTATTGGTGGGCCCTCCAGGATTCGAACCTGGGATCAGCCGGTTATGAGCCGGCAGCTTTGAACCGCTAAGCTAAGGGCCCCGCCGAGCTTTATCAAAGAGTAGCGTCTGACGGGGGCCAAAGTCACTCTGGAATCCTCCGCGCGCGTGCGATGTCGATCGCCCCGGCGCGCGGCGTGACGTCGGCTTCGAGGTGTCGAACGGCGGCTGACGCGCGGGCCAACCCAAGTGCCGCGTCGATGCCGCGCGGGCGTGTCCAGTGCGTTGTACAATGTACATCGCTATGAAGAAGTATCCTGCAGCGGTCCTCCGCGAGCGTCTGAGCGAGGCGCTCGACGCCGCCTACCAGGGCGTCCCGGTCCTGATCGAGCGGAAGGGGGTGCAGTACCGGCTGACGCGTGAAGGCTCGCCGAAGAAGCGGACCTCGGCGCGCAAGCCGCTGGTGGACGTCGTTGATCCCGCGGTGCTGACCGGCGAGTGGACGTGGGAGTGGACGCCTGACGGGTTGACCTTCGCCGGCCGCGCCGCGGCGAAGAAGCGGAAATGATCCTGCTCGACACGAACGCGCTGCTGTGGCTCGACCAGGGCCACCGGCGCGCGCGTGGATTGACCAGCGAATCCCGTCGTCTCCACCTCTCGCCCGCGACGATTCTCGAACTGCAGATGCTCGTGGAAATCGGCCGCCTCAAGGCCGGCGCGGATCTCGTCGAGCGGATCGTGCTCGACGACCGCTGGCTGGTCGACGAACCGCCCGCGCTGGGCTGGTTCGAGGAAGCCGCCGACCTCACGTGGACCCGCGACCCGTTCGATCGTCTGATCATGGCGCATGCCCGGTTGCGCGGCTGGAAGGTGGCGACGGCCGATCAACGGATGCTCGCGCAGCTTCGCCCGCGCGAGCGCATGGAGCTCTGATCCCACGACTTCGCGCCCGGGCCGATGCGGTCGAGCCGATGCTCCTACCGCTTCAGCCCCGCCGCCCAGGCCGCGAACGTCGTTGGCGGGATGCCGAATTCCTTCGCGTTGGCCGCGATGTCGGCGTTGTAGCCCACCGTCTCGAACCACTCGAGCATCAGCGCAAAGTCCTCGCTGTTCTTGCGCACGTCCGAGATCGGAATCTGAACGAACGAGATGGTGCGTCCCATTGCTGCCGACAGCGTCTCGGCGGCTTCCGGCATCGTCACCGCATCGCCGGCGATGTCGATGGCGCGGTTGCGGAAGCGGGCCGCGTCGATGAACGCGAGCGCGCCGTACTGGCCGATGTCCTTCACGGCGATCATCTGCAGTTTCGTCGCCGGCGACAGCGCGGTGTAGATCGTGTCGTTGTTGAGGAACCAGGGGCTGACCATGTTCTCCATGAAGAAGACGGGACGGATGATGGCGTAGGACGGGAAGCCGAGGCCGCGCACCGTGTCTTCGACGCGCGCCTTGTTGTCGAAATGCGGGATGCCCGTCTTGAGGTGCGCGGAGCCGACCGAGGCGTAGACGAAGTGCTCGACGCCGGCGGCTTTGGCGAGCGTCGCGAAGCGCTTGCCCTGTTCTTCTTCCTTCTCGACGCCGGCTTCCCACGTGTTCTGGACGCCATACGCGCCCCACGCGCCCGCGAGGGCGGCCTTCAGCGACTCGGCGTCTTCGAGATTACCCTTGACGATCTCGGCGCCCGCTGCGGCAAGCGCCTTGGCGGCGTCGCCGTCCGGTTTGCGGGTCAGCGCGCGAATGTTGAAACCCTTGCCCATGAGTGCGCGGGCCGTGGCGCCGCCCTGTTGGCCGGTGGCGCCGGTGATCAGAATCGTGCGGTTGCTCATTTCGTGTCGTCTCCTGTGGTGGTGGAAAGGCTGCGGCCGAGCGTGCGGCACAGATCGCCGAGCTCGCGTTGTTCGGTGGATGAGAGGGCCGAGAAGATCCCGGCGATGCGGCGCGCGTGCGCGGGGAACAGGCGCGTGATCAGGCGTCGGCCTTTCGGCGTGAGGTCGACGTCGACCACGCGCCGGTCGGTGGCTCGCGGCGTCCGCACGACGAGGCCGCGCTTCTCGAGATTGCCGACGACCGTCGTCAGGTTCGAGCCGCTGCGGAGCAGCTTGGCCCCGAGGTCGCCCAGGCACATGGGGCCGAGATGGAGCAGCGACTCGAGCACGCCGAACTGCCCCAGGGTCAGCCCGGCCTCGCCGACCTGCCGCGTGAGGTCCGCCGAGATGCAGTCGGTCGCGCGCATCAGCTTGATGAACGCGTCGAGAGCGCGTCGTTCGTCCGGGGTTCCGCGGTAGTGCGTCGGCATATTTGTTTCAATTCGAAGTAATTACTTTCATATCGAAACATATGCGCGCCGCCGGTGTCAAGGGGGGCGATGCCGGAGACGCGGCCCGAATCGCCGATGCCGGGCCGGTGTTACCGGAAGATGTCGATCAGCACGTCGATCACGATGCCCGCACGCAGCGCGACGACGCGGTCGCCGAC
>JAKALV010000397.1 GCA_021824055.1 Acidobacteriota bacterium | reverse complement strand
CTGAGGGCCTGATCGCGCTTGCCGGCCAGGGCGAGCGCGCGCGCGAGCGCGCCCTGCATGCGCGGGCTGTTCGGCGCGAGGTTGATGGCGCGGTGAAATGCCGCGGTCGACTCGTCGAGGTCCTTGCGCAGTTCCTGAATCAGGCCGAGCGTCCAGTACGCCGGCGAGAAGTGCGGATTGAGCTCGATGGTGTGGTCGCACTGTTCGAGCGCGGCTTCGAGATCGCGGCGGTACAGATGCACCACGGCCAGATCGCGCGCCACGATCGACGAGACGGGATCGAGCGATTGCGCGAGCGTGATTTCCTGCAGGGCCTCGTCGAGACGCGCCAGCGGAACGAGGCACGACATCGCAAACCAGTGGTGCGCCGTGGCGTAGCCGGGCGCCAGCCCGATCGCCAACTGGAACTCGCGTTCGGCGCCCAGCCAATCCCAGTCCTGCACGGCCTTCACATGCGCCAGCGTCGTCCGCGCTTCCGCGGAATTGCCGTCGAGCATCACGGCCGCGGCGGCAAGCGACGCCGCCTTGGTCCACACGTCGGCCGGGCCCAGCACGCCGTAGTTGCCGAGCAGTCCGTACGCGTCCGACAGGCCGCTGTGGGCTTCCGCGTAGTGCGGGTCTTCCAGGAGCGAGTGCTCGAAGAACTCGACGGCCTTGTGGAGCCCCTCTTCCGTCCGTTGATTCAGGTGATAGCGGCCCTGCAGATACAGCTTGCGGGCGGCGAGGTTGTCGGCCGGCTTGGCGCCCCGGCGGCCGTCGGCGTGACCGATCAGTTCAGGCTCGAGTTTGCTGACGACGAGCTGCGCCATCGTTTCCTGGGCCGCCAGCATGTCGTCGGCGGTGTAGTCGCGCGATTCGGAGGCGAAGTACGATCCGCTGACGCCGCTGCTGACGTGCACGGTAATGCGCAACACGGCGCCGGCCTTGCGGATGCTGCCGGTGATCAGGAGCGCCGCCGAGGGCGCCAGTCGCGCCGCCGATTCATCCGCGGAATCGTCGGGGCGCCACGCCAGCACGCGCAGGCCCGCGCACCGCGTGAGCGCGTGGATGATTTCCTGCCGCAGGCCGTCGCAGAAATACCCCAGATCCCGGCCCGGCGTCAGATCGAGGATCTGTCCGACCGCGACGCTGTTGTGCGCCATCAGCGTCGCGCTGAGCGTGCGCGTCTGATCCGCGGGCTGCGCCCGCGGACGGAACACCGGCGAATAGCCGCCCTTCGGCATCTCGATGACGAGCGCGTCCTCGTGCCCTTCGTCGCGGTAGTACCGGACCAGCCGGGCGCGCAGCCGCCGCGCCTGAACCCGCACGATCGGGTCCGCGCGCGGATCGAACGAGGGCTCCTTGTCGAAGACCTGCACGCCGATCACATATTCCTTGAGCTGGTCGCCTCGGCCGCTTGTGGATTCGGTCACGATGAAGTTCAGGAAGCGCTTGAGCCGCTCCACTTGACGGAAGGTCTGGCTGCCGAGCACGCGCGCCAGCTCCGCGGTGGCATCGTGCGCCGGACTCTCGCGGGTTTTCGGGGGCTTGCGTGCTGCGGCCATGCGCCATCCTACCTGACGACGCCGGTCCGCGGCAGCCGACGTGCTACGGCGTCGTGCGTTGCTGGCAGTGGGTTTCTGTGGTGAAGGCAAGCAGTACCGCCGTGCAGACGGCCCAGAGGGCGACGGCGCCGAAGGCGAACTGGAACGCGCCGATCCCGTAGGTGCGGGCGCCGTTGGCCATCGCACCCGTCCACTGCCGGTCGAGGAGCAAACCGACGAGCGGTTGCATCAACGTCGGGCCGAGCATGTTTCCCCCGTTCACGATGCCGGCCACCGTACCGCTGAACTGCACCGGCACCGACTCCTTCGCGAACGCAAAGCCGAGAATGATGGCGCCGCAGGCCACCGACGTCGCGCCCGCCACGACCGTGAAGGCCGTCAGCGACAAGGGCACGTAGAACATGACGGACCAGCCGATCGCCGCGCCGATGGCGCCCGCCACGTAGACGGGTTTGCGCCGCTTGAACTTGTCGGACAGATACCCGCACACCGGGCTGGAAATGGCGAAGCACAACGTCATCAACGACGTAATGGCGGCGGCCTCCTGACTGGAGATGCCGAAACGCGTTTTGAGGAACGGCGGACCCCACAGACCGGTAAAAGACAGCAGCGCGCCGAGGAAACCACCCTGGGCGATGAAGATCAGCCACGTGTTGCGGTAACTGAACACGCTCCGGAACGAGCGCAGCATCGGGATGTGCACGCTCGTCGCGGTCTTCTGCAGCTGCACCGGGGCGTAGGTGGCGTAGCCCTTCTCGGTCGGGTCGTTTCGGACGAAGACCCAGGCCGCGGCGGCGATCACCAGAATGGCCGCGCCCGACGACACGCCGACCGTCCGCCATCCGTACGACTCCACGAGGATGCGCAACGGCACCTGCGCGAACAGCGCGCCGATGTTGCCCACCATCAGGCTCAGGCCGGAGATGAGCGCGAAGTTCCTGGCCGGAAACCAGTGCGTGGCGAGCTTGAGCGTGGCCACCCACGCGACCGCCGTCGATCCGCCGATGATGACGCGCCCGAACGTGGCCATGCCCAGACTGGCGGACAGACTGAAGATGAGTGAGCCCGCGGCCGCGATCAGGGCGCCCACGAACAGCACCTTGCGCGCCCCCCACCGGTCGACAAATGCGCCCATCGGCGCCTGCATGAGGACGTACGCGTAGAAGTACGCGGCCGACAACGAGCCCAGTTGCCCCGCGCCGATGCTGAAGTCGCGCATCAGCTCGGATGTCATGACCGCCGGCGACACCCGCAGGTAGAAGCCGGACAGGTAGAAGATCGCGGCAATTGCCCAGATGGCGA
>JAKALV010000072.1 GCA_021824055.1 Acidobacteriota bacterium | reverse complement strand
GCAGATGGATGACGCTGAAGCCGCTCGCCGCGCCGCCGCCGAAGAACAGGCCCGCCGCGAACAACAGATTATTGACGCCGTCGATCAGGTGGCCCTCACCTACGCCGATTGGGAACGCGGCGAGACCGAACTCGCGCGGCTGACCGCCGTGTGGGCGTCCTTGACGGACGTGGGGCCCGGCGCGGCGGAGAAATTCTCCAACGCCACAGGACACGCGCGCGCCGCCATCGATGCGCGCCGCCGTGACGCCATGGCCGCCGCTGAAAAGGCGCGCCGCGAGGCCGAAGAGGCCGAAGAACTGGGACGCGCCCGCGCCGAAGCGCTGGCGACCCGTGAAGCGCTGTGCGCGCGCGTCGAAACCGTCGACGGCGACCACGCGCTCGAACAACTCAACGCCATCGAAGAAGAATGGCGATCGCTGGCGCCACTCGTCGGGAATGGCCCGGAGGCCTCTCGACTGGCCGAGCGATTCGCCGTGGCGGTGGCCGCGTGCCGTACACGCCACGAGCTGGGTGCCCAACTCGACGAGACTCGAGCCAAACTCGAAGCGCTCGTCGTGTCCGCAGAAGCCCTGCCGGCGTCGGAGGAGACGTCGGCGGCGGCCGAGCGGTGGCGCCCGCTCGTGCGCGAGGCGCGCGGCCTCGCCACCGTCCTGGCCAACGCGGCGCGGCCGGCCACGGACCTGACCGCCCGCCTCGATGTGGTGGCCGCCGCGTTCGCGGCGCGCGACGCCGTCTCGAAGGAAGCCGAAGAGAAAGCACGGCAGGACGTGCTCACGCGCGTGCAGCGCATGACCGAGCGCGCCAAGCGCGTGGCCGAGGCCGACACGATCACGCTGCGCGAAGGCGAGCGCCTGCTGAAAGACATCCGCGCGATGCTCGACGAAGCCGGCGCGCACGACCGCAAGGACTTCAACGACGCGGCCGCCGCGCTCGGCGCCCAGCTCGAAAAGGTGGCGCCGCGGGTGCGCGATCTGCGCGAGATGGACGACTGGCGCCGGTTCGCCAACTCACAGCAGCAGGAGCGCCTGATCCTCGAAGCCGAAACGCTCGTGGCCAAGCTCGCGCTCGAGGAACAGCAGGGCCTGCCGTCGGATCTGGCCACCGCCGCGCGCATGCTGCGCGACTTCCACACCAAATGGAAGAGCGCCGCCGAAGCCCCGCGCGATCAGGCGCAGCGCCTGTGGGAACGCTTCCGCACGGCCACGGACCTGATCCGCCTGCGCTGCGAGCAGTACTTCAAGGAACAGCGCAACGCGCGCGCCGCCAGCGTGGCCGCGCGCACGGTCCTGGTTGAAGAAGCCGAGGCGCTCGCCGCCTCCACCGACTGGGTCAAGGCCGCCACGCGGTTCCAGGAACTCCAGGAAGCCTGGGCGGCGTCCGGTCCGGCGCAGAAACCCGGCGTCCACGAGGGCCCCGACCCCACGCGCGACCTGATGCGCCGCTTCCGCGCCGCGTCCAACCAGTTCTTCTCGCGGCGGCGCGAGGACCTCGTCACGCGCAAGAAGGTCTGGGCCGAGAATCAGGCGAAGAAGGAAGCGCTCTGCGCCCGCGCCGAGGAACTGGCCAGGTCCACCGAGTGGGACACCGCCTCGCCGGAAATGAAACGGCTGCAGGCGGAATGGAAGACGATCGGCCCGCTCCGCCGCGCCAAGTCCGAGCAGCTCTGGACGCGCTTCCGCGGCGCCGCGGATCTGTTCTTCGAGCGCTACCACCACCGCCACGAAATCGCGCTGGCCGGCAAGATCGCCGAGCGCGAAGCGTGGCTGGCTGAACTCGACGCCATCGCGGCGATTGAAGGCGACGCCCCGGAAGGCCTCGGCGACAGAATCCAGACGTTGCGCACCACGTGGAATCGCGCCGTGCCGATCCCGACCGCCGAATTCCGCGCGCTCGTCGAGCGCTGGCAGAAGACGCTCGCGAGCATCATCGCGAAGTGGCCCGACGCGTTCAGAGGCACGGACGTCGATCCCGCCGCGGCCGTGCAGCGCATGGAAAAACTCGTCGCGAAAGTCGAGACGTTGCTCACGGATCTCGGCGCGATACCGGCCGAACACCAGAAGAAGCTCTCGCCCACCGAAGAACTCGCCGCGAAGCTGCGCAACGCCTTCGCGACCAACGCGATGGGCAAAGACAAGCGCGACGATGCGAAGTGGCGCAGCGCGAACGATTCGCTGAAGGACGCGCAGCAATCATGGCAGCGTCTGCCGCCCATCGGCACCGACGAAGCGGCGAGGCTGGAACAGCGCTTCACGAACGCCGCACGGCGGGTGGCCGATCTCATCCGGCGCAACATGCCGGCCAACGGACCGTCGCAGCAGTACGCCAACCACACGGGTCAGGATCGCGTGCGCCGCGAAGATCGCGGCGATCGCAAACCGGGCGGCGGACGTCCGGGCGGTCCGGGCGGTCCGGGCAGCAACGACAACCGCGGCGCGCGCAGGCCCGGCGTACCGACCGGCGCGCGGTCATAGACCGAAGACTCGCCGGCCCGCTATCGGGAGCGCCGTGTTCCTGGCCACGCCTTCGCCATCATCGCGTCGAGGCTCCACGATCCGGCGCCGGCGGCGGAGAAGTACAGCCATAGAAAGCCGAAGAAGATCGCGTCGGTGCCGCCGTTCACGATCGGCCAGAACCCGCGCGACGCGTGCCCCTGGAAGTACGCGACCGCCATTTCGCCGGCCAGCAGAAACGCCACCGGCCGGGTGAATAGACCGATCAGCAACAACCCGCCGCCGAACACCTCGAGCGCGCCGGCGAACCACAGTTGCGAGAACACCGGCAGGCTGACACCCGGCGGCATCGGCTTCGGGAATCCGAACAGTTTGATCGCGCCGTATTGAATGAACAGAAACGCCGCGATGATGCGGAGGACGCTCCGCAGTTGGGGCGCGGCGCGTTGCCATCGGGCTGTGAAATCCTGCGGCGTCGTGGTCATCGCGCCACCGCCCGCGCGAGTTCGGCGGCAAGCCGTTCGAGCGTGGCGCTACTCTTCCCGGTCATGGGCGGAGCGCAACGGTTTGTTCATGCCGCTCAGTTTCCAGACGAACTGCAGCGCCGAGGCGCGGACTTCGTCATCGGTCGCCGGCGGCGCAAAGTTCGCGAGCGTCTTGATCATGTCGAACGCCATGTTGCCAATGGCGTAGCTCTTCCAGTCTTTGTAATCGAAATGCCACCACTCTTCGGGATTGACGGTGAAGCCTTCAGTCTCCATCGATCGGCGCAGCAGCGCGCGGTGCCATCGCTGCAGGCTCGTGCCCCCCGGGTAGAACGCGTACGCGCGCGGCGTGCTTTCGTCGTACGTGCTCGGCATCTCGATCACGGCGCCGGTCTTCAGATCGTAAAGCGTGAGGTCCACGGCCGCGCCGCGGTTGTGCCTGGAGCCGCTCGCCGGATTCGCGACCAGCCACTTCTTCTCCTGCGGCGTCGACTCCCAGAACGTGCGCGTCACATACCACGGCCGGTACCCGTCGTGAATCAGCAGTCCGTACCCGAGCGGTTTCAGCGCCTGCTGCACGCGCAGCACGGCCGCGGCCGCGGGACGCTGCAGGAACGCGCGCGCCTCCGTATAGAAGACCGAGCCCAGAAAATTATTGGTGGTGGCGTAGCGGATGTCGAGCCTGATCGTGGGATCCAATTTCGCGAGCTCAACGAGATCGGCCGGCTTGAAGGTCCCCGTCTCCGCCGGCGGCGCCATGGCCATCGACTCCTTCAGTACTTCCGCCACGTTGCGGATCGGCGTCACGTGCAGCTGGCCGCCGCTTTCGGGGCCCACCTGCAGCCGCGTATAAGTGACATGGTTGACAACGACGGCCGACACGCGCCCGCCCGGGGCGCGCACCACGCGCATGCCCGCGGCGATCTGGGCGGCGCCGCGATCCGCGATCGTCCAGATGCCGCCATCCTGTTCGAGCACGTACAGGTGCACGGCCGGCCCCGTCGGACCAGCGGCACTTTCGTACTCGCCCACCAGCTCCGCCGCAATTTGCGACGCGGGCGCCGGCTTGGCCGCCGACGCGTTCTCCGCCTCGCGCGGCCACGACGGTGTCTGGGTTTGCGCGGCAAGAACACTGCCGGCCGCGGCGACGCACGCCGCGGTCAGCGCAATATGAAGGAAGCGCCCTCTGTGCATGGCCGTCATCTTACGCTCGTCCCATGTCGTGCCGCGTCGTTTTGGCGCGGGCGCAATCTCGGGGTAGGGCCTCCCCGCGATCACGCTGGGATGGTTTCTTGTGGACGCGCACCAGATCGAAATGAACATGGCGACGATGCGCGGCGACGGCGGGTAGGCTATTTCTTCACCGGCGCGCGGCGACGAAGCTCATCGAACCAGTTGGTGACCGTGACGAACACGGCGCCGCTCTGCACCGACTCCACCAGAAAATGCTGAGCGTCCGGCGCCACGCCCCACGTGGTGCCGGAAAACGCCGTGAACAATTTCTGCGGCGGCGCGGCGGAGAACGGTGACAACTGCATGGCCGCACTGAGCAGCGTCGAGTTGCCGCCGTTCGTGTCCCAGAAGAACAACTCGCGGCCGTTGGCCGACCAGCGCGGGCGCACGCCGCCTTCCGACGAGATCTCCGTTTTGGCGCCGGGACCGGGAAACGGCAGCACGTAGATCTGTGAGTGCCCGCTCTCCGTTGACGTGAAGGCCACCCACCGGCCGTCGGGCGAGACCTGCGCATCGAGATCGTTGGCGGAGCTGTCGCGGAGCGGACGCGGCGACGGCGTGGCGGTGTCGAGCGGCAGCACCATGATCCGGGTCCTGCCGCCGGGCCCCGGCTGCGTGAACAACAGCGTCTTGCCGTCGGGCGTGAACGACGTCGGCACCGATTCCGCGGTCGCGAAGATCAACTGCGGCTGCCCGCTCCCGTCCGCAGGTACTTTGTAGAGGCCGGCCTTGCCATCCTTATTTCCGCTGTAGGCGATCGTGCGGCCGTCCGGCGTCCAGATCGGATGGTCATTCGCGCCCCCGAACGTCAGCCGCGTCGGCGTGCCTCGCGCCAGCTCCACGACCCAGATATCCGAATCCTTGTCGGCGATGATGGCGTTGGCCATGCGGCGTCCATCGGGCGAGAGACTGCCCGTGCCCCACGCCCGCGACGTCTGACCGGCCAGCGGCGACTCGGCACCGTGACGATCCCGCCACGTTATGGTGGTGCCGCCCTGCGACAGCGACTCCGAGTACACCAGCAGTCCCGCCTGCGACACGTCGTAGTCCGCCGTTCCGGCGATCGGCCCGATGGCCGACACGCCCTCGATCACCGGCGCTTCCGGTCCCGCCGGCTTCAGACGATCGAGGTCGAACGGCAACGCGAACAGCGTGCCGGCGCGCATCCTGAGCAGATGACCGCTCTCGGCGTACCGGCCGTTGTCACCGCTTTTCGCCACGGTCTGGTAGCCGCCCTTCTTCAGGTCGAGCACCGCAAACTGCGAATCAGCGGACGCGTAGACCACGGTGAAGAGCAGCTGCCGCCGGCCGGGAAGAAATTGCGGCCGGATATGACCCGTCTCGCCTTTGTCCTTGTTCACCGTGGTCAGCGGCTCCGGCGTGCCGCCGGATGCCGGCACGCGCATGAGGCCCTGCGCTCCACTGAACACAATCGTGTCATCGTCGCCCCACGTGGCGCCTTTGAAGAACGAGCCGTCGGTCAGCGTGATGGAGGGACCGCCGATCGACTGCGTCTTCTTGATCTTGTTGTCGGCCGTTGAGTAGGCGATCCAGTCGCCCGCCGGCGAGAACACCGCGGCGATGCCGCCGTCGGTGCCGGGGAGCGGCACGCCGTCGAATTGATCGGTGTGGCGAAGCTCGAGATGAAAGCCTTGCGATCCGGCGGCCCTCGTATAGACGATCTTCGAGCCGTCGCGCGAGACGGCAATGAGGCCCGTCACCTCCTTGAACGACACGCGCGATCTGGTCACGGGGCTCGTGACCGTTGTCACGCTCAGCAGCCGCCAGGACGCGCCCATCGCCACCGCGGTCGCGATGCCCGCAATGACCCACGGCAGCGCGCGGCGCCAGACGGGCGGCGGCGCCGGCATCGTGATCCCCGACGTTGGCGCGGCCATCATCACGCTCGGCGACACGCCGGTGATCAGTTGATCCAGCACACGGCGCGCTTCGCCCATGTCGCGCAGGCGCTGCTTCGGATCGCGGACGAGACAGTCGCGCAGCAGGCCGGCAAGACGCGGCGGAATCGTGGCCGGCAGCTGCGTCCAGTCCACTTCGCGCGTGAGCACGGCGGCGAGCGTGTCCGAGATGTCCTCCGCTTCATAGCCGCGATGGCCCGACAGCATTTCGTAGAGCACGACGCCGAACGCCCAGATGTCGGCGCGCTTGTCGACGGCGCGGCCCTTCGCCTGCTCGGGGCTCATGTATGCCGCGGTCCCCATGATCACGCCCATCTGCGTGGCGTGGGCCGTGAGCGTCGGCGAGTTCATGACCTCGGAGTTCGACGATGACGCGGGATCGAACGCTTTCGCGAGACCGAAGTCGAGCACCTTCACCGTGCCGTCGGCGCGGACCTTGATGTTCGCGGGCTTGAGATCGCGATGGACGATGCCCTGCTCGTGCGCGGCCTCGAGCGCTTCGGCGATCTGCTTGGCGATCGGCAGCGCCTCGTCGAGCGGTATGGCGCCGCGCGCGATCCGCAGCGACAGATCTTCGCCGTCGACGAATTCCATCACCAGCGCGTGGAGTCCCCCGTGCCCGGCGCCGGTCGACGGGGATTCTTCGAGCCCGTGGATGTGCGCGATGTTCGGATGATTCAGCGCCGCGAGCGTCTTCGCCTCGCGCGCAAACCGCGCGACGCGATCCGCGTCCATCGCGAACGACTCGGGCAGAACCTTGAGGGCGACGTCGCGGTCGAGCTTGCCATCGTGGGCCTTGTAGACTTCGCCCATCCCGCCGGCGCCGATCGGACCGACAACGGTATAGGGGCCAAGGACGGTGCCTGGCTTCATCTGCATGTGGGTGGAGGGATTCTACCGGGGAAAGCCGGGCCCAAAAAACAATTAACCGTGAAGAACGTGGAGCACGTAAAGGAGGCTTCTTGAAAAGCCTGACTTCACGTGCTTCATGTTCTTCACGGTTAGATAACCCAACCGAACGCTTGATCGCGTGCGCTACTTGCCCGGGTCCGGCAGCACGAGCGCCGTCTGGGTGAACTCGCGTCCGCCCACGACCAGCACCACGCGGTACTCGCCGGGACTGACCGTGTAGTTGACCTGGCCGCCGGGCGCGCCCGCCGCCGCGCCACGGCCACCGCGGCCGCCGGCGGCTTCGGCCAGGCCGGCTTCACGCTGGCCGTTGAGGTTCCACCGCACGGTGTTGATGCCCGCGTTCTTCGGACCGTCGAGCTCGAGGATCTGGCGCGAACCGTCGTAGATGCGCACCTTCACGTCACCGCTCGCGGGCGACTTGAGCACGTAGTTGATGGCGACGCCCGGCAACCGGCTCTGTCCCGCGAAGTTCGCGGACGCGGTCTCGTTGCGCATTGTGGGATTCCACTGAATCACCGGCGACACGCTCAAGAGCGCGGCATCCGCCGCCTGCACCGCCGGCGTAAGTTCCTCGAGCGCCGAGATGTCCGCGATCCAGATCCCGCGGCCGTGCGTGCCGAGAATCAGTTCGTGATCGCGCGGATGCACCTTGACGTCGTACACCGGCGTCGTCGGCAGCACGCCGCGCGGTTCCTGCGCGCCGCCGCCCCCGCCGAAGCCGCCGCCGAAGCGGCCGCCGCCCGAGGCGACAGGCATCACCGAGCCGGTGATCTTCGTCCAGCTCCTGCCGGCGTCGAGCGAGCCGTAGAGACCGAGGTCGGTGCCGACAAAGAGCAGATTCGCGTTGAACGGATCCTCACGAATTGCGTTGATCGATTCATTCGGCAGGCCCGCGGCCAGCGACGTCCACGTCTGGCCGTAGTCCGTGGTCTTCCAGAGGAACGGACGGAAGTCGTCGTTGCGCAAACCCGTGACGCTCACGTACGCCGTGCCGGCGCTCACGTGCGACGGCTCGACGCGGCTCACCCAGTAACCGGGATCACCCGTGATCTTGTCGCGCACGTTCGTCCACGTCTTGCCGCCGTCCCTGGTGACCTGCACGTTGCCGTCATCCGTGCCGGCCCACAACACGCCCGGCACGATCGGCGATTCGTCGAGCGCCGTGATTGTGGCATAGCTGATGTTGCCGGTCCCGCCGCGCGTGCCCGGAGCGTTCACGCTCAGATCCGGACTGATCCGCTCCCACGTGTCGCCGCGATCGATCGACTTCAGCACGAAGTTCGCGCCGCTGTACACGGTGTCGCCGTTGTGCGACGACGCGACGATCGGCGCGTTCCAGTTCCAGCGAACTTCCTGGCCGTCGGTCCACGTGCCGGCGCCGCGGCCGCGGCCGGCGCCGCCCATTCCCTTCGTCTGACCGGTCCACAAATCCGTCCGCCCCATCGCGCCGAACTGGCTCTCGTTGTAGAGATACCGGCTCGTCTGCAGCTCGACGATGTTCTGCTGGCCGTCGCCGCCGCCGACGGTGGTCCAGGCTTCGAACGGAATCGGACCGCCGCCCTTCATCGTGCTCGGACCCATCTTCGAACCGTTGTCCTGCAGGCCGCAGTAGACGTTGTAGGGCTGCGCCATGTCGAAGCCGACGCCCATGCACTGCGCCGCCGCCACGTTGTCCGGGTGCATCCAGTGCGCGCCGCCGTCGAACGTGACGCTGAGACCGTGGTCGTAGCCGAGCAGCATGTGCTTGCTGTCTTTCGGATCGATCCAGAGCGCGTGATTGTCACCGCCGGCGCCGAGCGGCTGCCACGTCGTGCCGCCGTCGGGACTCTGCGCGGCGCCGGTGTTCAGCACGAAAATGTGATTCTTGTCGTTTGGATCCACGCGAATCTGGCTGTAGTAGTACGGCGTGTCGTTCGCCGGATACCCGCCACCGCGTCCGCCACGTCCTGCCGCAGCCGGCGCGCCCGCCGGAGCTGCGGCGCCAGCCGCGGCAGCGGAGGCGGGCGCCACCTGCCGCCACGTGCGGCCGGCATCATCCGATCGGAACGTCGGGTCGTTGAGCGTGTCGCCGAATCCGTCCGCGAGCTTCTTCTTTTCCTCGTCCGTGGCGGCCTTGAGCACTTCGACGATGGCGTAGACCGTGTTCGGGTCCTGCCGCGAAATCGTGATGCCGATGCGGCCGAGCGGGCCGGCGGGCAGTCCGCCCTCCAGCCGCGTCCACTTCTTGCCGCCATCCATCGTCTTATACAGGCCGCTCGCCGGGCCGCCAGGCGCGAACGAATACGGCTTGCGGACCTTGTCGTACGTGGCCGCGTAGAGGACCAGCGGATTCTTCGGATCCATCGCCACGTCCACGACGCCGACGGCGTTGCCGCTCGCCGACTTGATGGCGAGCGACTTCGTCCACGTCTTGCCGCCGTCAATGGTCTTGTAGAGGCCGCGTTCTTCGTTTTCGGAATAGAGGTGTCCGGCCGCCGCCACGTAGACCGTGTTCGGGTCGGTCGGGTGCACGAGGATGCGGCCGATGTGCTGCGAATCCTTCAGGCCGACGTTCGTCCAGGTCTTGCCCGCGTCCGTCGATTTGTACACGCCGTCGCCGTAGTACATCGAGCGCGAGTTGTTGCCTTCGCCCGTGCCGACGTAGAGCACGTCCGGATTCGACTGCGAGACGGCAACCGCACCGACCGAGGCCGTGCCGGCCTTGTCAAACACCTGCACGAATGAGTGGCCCGAGTTCTCGGTCTTGTAGACGCCGCCGGTCGCGGACGCGGCATAGAAGATCCGCGGCGTGGATTCGACCACGGCGAAATCAACGAAGCGGCCTCCCTGCCGGGTCGGGCCGAGCTCGCGGAACGAAATCGACTTGAACGGATCGGGCGACTGATGGGCCGCAACCGGCCACGTCATTCCCAACGCCGCGCTGGCGACAGCCAGGACGGCGACACGCATCGAAACAGACATCTTCATGGCATCACTCCACCGGACATCTTAGCGCGGCGGTGCAGAAGGGGGAGTACGCGAGGTACGGGTCGAGCGTTAGCTCGGCCAAGCTGGCGAAGCTAAAGCTTCGCCCTACGTTCCCGCCAGAGCATGAGCGGCCTCGGACCAGTCATGGGTGACGGCAGCCTGTAGAATACCGACTCGATCAGCCGAAGGAACGCTTATGACATCCACCCATGTCTTCAAGGCTCGCGCCGCCCTGCTCGTCGTCCTGGCCACCGCAGCCGTCACGATCACTCACACCAGAGCCGCGTCATCCACGATACCCCCGAGCCTGTATTCAGGATTGACGTGGCGTCAGATCGGGCCCTTCCGTGGCGGACGCGTGCTGGCCGTCACGGGCGTGCCGTCCGAGCCCGAAACGTACTATCTCGGCGCCGCGATCGGCGGTGTGTGGAAGACGACCGATGGCGGACACGCGTGGACGCCGCTCTTCGATCACGAAGCCGTCGGCTCGATTGGCGCGATCGCGGTCGCGCCGTCCAACTCGAACATCGTGTACGTCGGCACGGGCGAAACGCCTCCGCGCGAAGACGTGTCGTTCGGCAACGGCGTCTACAAATCAATTGACGCCGGCCGCACGTGGACCTACGTCGGCCTTCCCGACAGCCAGCACATCGCGCGGATTCTCATCGATCCGACGGATTCCAATGTGGTGCTGGTGGCAGCGCTGGGCCACATCTACGGCCCGAACACCGAGCGCGGCATCTTCCGCTCGACCGATGGCGGCGCCACGTGGACGAAGGTGCTCTACACGGATGACGTGACCGGCGGAGTCGATCTGGCCGCCGATCCCGACAATCCCTCGACGGTGTTCGCCGCGATGTGGCAACTGCAGCGCAAGCCCTGGCGTCTCGACAGCGGCGGACCGGGCAGCGGCCTGTACAAATCCACGGACGCGGGCGTGACGTGGACGCCGGTGACCGGCCACGGATTGCCCGGCGGCGTGCTGGGCAAGATCGGCGTCAGCGTGGCGGCGGGCACCGGCGGCCGGCGCGTCTACGCGCTCGTTGAAGCGGAACAGGGCGGGCTCTATCGATCCGACGACGGCGGCCTCACGTGGCGGCTGATGAGTTCGGAGCATCTGCTCTACTCGCGCGCGTGGTATTTCACGCGCGTGTGGGCGCATCCGACGAATCCCGACGCCGTGTTCGTTGCCGGCAACGCGTTCTGGACGTCGACCGACGGCGGCGCCACGTTCAAGCAGACGCCCCTTCCGGGCGGCGACAATCACGATCTCTGGATCAATCCGCGCGTGCCGTCGCGCATGATCGAAGCCAACGACCAGGGCGTGGTGCTGACGGTGAACGCCGGCGCGACGTGGGACAAGCGCAACAACCTGCCGATCGGGCAGTTCTACCACGTGTCGACGGACAACGCGTTTCCCTATCGCATTTACGGCGCGCAGCAGGACATGGGCGCGATCGGCATTGCGAGCCGCGGCTGGGGCGGCATCGGCGACCGGGACTTCTTCAACGTGGGCGGCGACGATGGCGAATGCGGATACGTGTGGCCGAACCCGCTCGATCCGCGCTACATCGTGGCGGGCGGCTACAACGGCGCGCTGACGCTCTTCGACACGCGCAGCCATCAACTGCGCGACATCGCGCCCACGTCCAACGCAAGCGGCGGCCATCCCGCGAGCGATATGAAGTACCGCTTCACATGGACGTCGCCAGTCGTCTTTTCTCCGACGGACCCGCACGTCCTGTATATGGGCTCGCAGTATCTGATGGAGAGCCGCAACCTCGGGGCGAGCTGGACGGTCGTGAGTCCGGACCTGACCCGCAACGACAAGGCGAAGCAGGGATCGTCGGGCGGACCGCTCACGCAGGACAATGCCTCGGTTGAGTACTACGACGTGATCTTCTCGATCGCGCCGTCACCCGTCCAGCCCGGTCTTATCTGGATCGGGACCGACGACGGCCTCGTGCAGGTGACGAGCGACGAGGGCAAGACGTGGACGAAGGTCACGCCGCCGGGCTTGCCCGAGTGGGCGAAGGTGTCGCTGATCGAACCGTCGCGTTTCGACGCGAACACCGCGTACGTGGCGGTGGACGGGCACAAGCTCGACGACTTCACGCCGTACATCTTCCGCACGCGCGACCGCGGCAGGACGTGGACGCGCATCACGACCGGCCTGGCGGCGCCGGCCTATGTCTACTCGGTGCGAGAAGATCCGAAGCGCAAGGGCTTGCTGTTTGCCGGCACGGAAACCGGCATTCACGTGTCGTTCGACGCCGGCGACAGCTGGCAGTCGCTGCAGTTGAACCTGCCCACCACGTCGGTGCGCGACATGGCGATTCACGGCAACGATCTGATCGTAGCCACGCACGGCCGGTCGTTCTGGGCGATCGACGACATCACACCGCTGAGGCAGGCGGCGGCCGCGATCGCCGACGAGCCGCTGCACCTGTTCACGCCGCAGGCGGCGATGCGGATTCACGAGGCCAACACGTACAGCGTGCCCGCCGGCGTGACGGCCGAAAATCCGCCGAACGGCGCCGTGATCAACTACAGCGTCGGCGCGAACGCCGGCGGCGATGTGACGGTGGAGATTCTCGACAGCCACCGCCGCCGC
>JAKALV010000396.1 GCA_021824055.1 Acidobacteriota bacterium | reverse complement strand
CGCTGCGCACCCACGCCGGCGCCTGCACCGGTACCACCGGTTCGGCCAGGCTATCCAGCAGGTACAGTTCGAAATTCGGGATGCGGAGCTCTTCCATCGCATCCACCACAAAGCCAAACGCATTGGCTTCCTGCTCTCGGATGCGCGCAACGCGCGCCACCTCTTCCGTTGCGGCCAGCAGAGAATCGTCGAGCTCCTGCGACAGGTCGCGACTCAGGACCACAAACAGGGACGTTCCGAGCAGCAGCATGATGCTGGTCAGCGTCACGGCATACCAGATGGTCATGCGCCGCTGCAGCGCGGCAATCGGCTTGAGCGGTGGCTTCATGCCAGCAGTCGGTAGCCTTGCCCGCGCACCGTGGCGAGCAGCGGCCGGTCGAAGCCCTGATCCACCTTGGCCCGCAAGCGATGCAGGAGGACATCCAGCACGCCGCTTGCCGGATCGGCCTGACTTCCCCACAGCCGGGCCGCGATTGTCTCTCGCGTGACCACTTCACCGACGCGCGTCGCCAGCAATTCCAGCAGCACGAACTCCTTCTGCGTGAGATCCAGCGCGCGCCCGGCGCGCGTCACCTGGCGACTCGTCACGTCAATGGTCAGGTCGGCGACGCGCACTTCGCCGGACTGCCGGCTCTCCGCTCGCCGCGCCAGTCCGCGCACCCGGGCCACCAATTCGCGAAACGCGAACGGCTTGGTGACGTAGTCGTCCGCGCCAAGCTCGAGTCCCATCACGCGATCTTCCACGGCGTCACGCGCGGTGAGAATCAACACGGGCGTGCGCAGGCCGGCGCGTCGCATGTCGCGGCACAGGTCGAAGCCGCTTCCGGACGGCAGCATGATGTCGAGCAGGATGACGCTCCATTCCGGTTTCATGACCAGCGAGCGTGCCGTGGCAAGGTCAGCCGTGTGCTCGAGCTCGATGCCCTGCTCCGAGAAACCGCGCCGCAACGCTTCGGCGAGCGACGTGTCATCCTCCACGAGTAGTACGCGCATATGCAGCCACGTTAGAGCGGGCGGCGCGTCGTCGCAAGGCGCATCGGCGCACAGGGCACGCGTGCCGGGCGCACCGTCGGCTGGGCCGGCATCTGCCGAGTGATGCATCTGGGGGTCGGGCGACACGTTCATTTACGGCACGTCGCCCGTCGACGGGGGCGTGTACGTGAAGTCGGCGTTGTTCTGTGGGTGGTCCTTTCCCGTGCCCGCCGTTCCATTCGCCCCGTGGCAGATCAGTGCGCAGCTGCGCTGGCGGGTGGACGTGTTGAGCGTCCAGATGGGTCGCGAACCGGCTCCGCTTGGACCGTACACGCTGGGGTGGAAATTGATGAGGCGCGTGGGCGTCGCCGTGGGCGGCGTGGTGTAGGTGACCCCGTTGATCACATACGATGTATTCGGCGAACTGACGTTGGAGTGCTGGTTGTAGTGGCACGACGCACAGACCGCGCCGGCATTCGAGGCCCACGACTGGAGATGATCGAGGTGCAGGTTCTGCGTACCCTTGCGGAAGTTGGACGACGTGCCGAACAGCGCGGCCTCACTGTGGCAGCGGAAACAGAGCGTGAAATTGGCGCTGCTGTACGTCGAGGCGCCCGGCGTCAACCGGTAGTTGGCGCGGAACATGCTGGCATAGGTGGAGCCGTGCGGTCCCGAGGGCGTGCCGGCCGCGCGCGTCACGCGTCCGGTGCCGCTGTACGCATTGTTGTTGTGGCAGTCGGTGCACTTGAGGACCGCGTTGACGCTGAGCCCCGCCGCGGTGAGCTGCGCGTTCAGGTTGGTCGACAGGTTCCGTCCGCGCGCACCGATGGGATGCACGGCACTGTTGGTCGTCTGGAACTCCGTGCGCTTGTTCTTGGGCGTCAGGCCGCTGGCCATGGGTGATGGCAGTTCGGTCGCGTAACTGTCGCCGTGGCAACGCAGGCAGATAGCGTACTGCTGCGAAATGCCGGCGGCCGACGAATCGTTCCGCGGGTTGCCGAGGATGGAGCCGTTCAGGTCGATGCCGCGCGTCCCGGCGATCATGTTGGCCTTGGTCGACTGATGCGGATTGTGGCAATCGACGCACTCCACATGCTGCGCATCGGTGAAGCGCGAATCGGGCGCGGCCACCCCCGGACGCAACAGCACGTTCTCCGGCAAGCCCGTCGGCGGCTGCGTGATGAACATCGGCCGATGTCGGCCGGCGGTGGCGCTGTTCGCGATGGGATGCTTGCTGACCTTGGCCGCCTCGGTCTGGATGTTCTGCCCGACGCCCCCGGACTTGTGGCAGGCATAGCAGGTGGCTTCGATCGTCGAAACGCCCGAGACCGCACCATCACGCAGCAGGCGCTCCGCGCCGCTGACGGTGTGCGGCGCATGACAGGACATGCACGAGTGCGTGCCGACCGTGGCCGTGACGCCGCCAATCGCCACCGACGCTGTGGACGCCTGGTGCGTGCTCCCCACCCACCCCGTCTTGGTGTGGCAGGTGATGCACAGGTTCGCCGTCTGCCCCCGCAGATCCTGCCGCAGGAACTTCGGCAAGGTGTTCGTGTGTGGATCATGGCACGTAGAGCACTGCATCGCGTTCCGCACCCCGGGAGTCGAACCGACGAACAGCTTCAACGGTGTCGTGGAAAGCGAGGCGGGCGCGAGCAACTCGCCATCCGCGTCGCGGAGCGCCTGGTCATACGTGAATGAAACGGGATGGTCTGCGGTCAGGACGGTTCCGAGGTTCGTGTTTCCGACCGCCAGCGTACCGGAGCCGGTCACCCCCGTCATCTGGATGGAGCCCGACGGGCTCGTAACCGGCCCGTTGAGCACCACGCCAATGGCGAGGGTGCCGTCGTGGCACGAAAGACAGAGTTTCGAAAAGCCGTTGGGCTGCCCG
>JAKALV010000395.1 GCA_021824055.1 Acidobacteriota bacterium | reverse complement strand
GGTGACGCCGATCGGTACGAGTCCGACGTCGCCGGCCGATCTGTTCATCTTCACGCCGGCGCCGGCGGTGACCGGTGTGTCCCCCGCCACGGGGCTCACCACGGGCGGCACCGTGGTCACGATCACCGGCACTGACTTTACCGGTGTCACGGCGGTGAAATTCGGTACCGCGGCTGCAGCGGCGTTCACAGTGAATTCCGCGACCTCCATTTCCGCCACGTCGCCAGCGTCAGCAGCGGGCACGGTTGATGTCACGGTCACCAACAGCGCCGGCACCAGCGCGACCTCGGCCGCGGACCAGTATGTCTACGCGACCAGCGTGCCGACGTTGAGTGAATGGTTCACGGCGCTGCTGGCCGTGCTCCTCGGCGGCGTCGGGTTCCTGAGTCTGCGCCGCAGACAGATGGTCGGACGCGCCTGAGCGCGCATTCCGCTGGCGACAGGATCGTCAGCGACGCGCGCCGGTCGTCACCGCTGACGCAATCCAGCGCGAGAGGTCATCGAACGTCTGCGGGCCGAGGCGCTGTCCGATCAGGACGCCGTCACGGAAGAGCAATTCCGTCGGAATCTGATTCAGGGCGCCCGTCAGATGCAGTCGATCGGGCCGGATCGCGATTTCACGCACGTGAATGGCATGGGTCTGGAGAATGCGATCGACGACCTCGCGCCGTCCGCCAGCGGGCACGGCGGTCATGATGCCGACGTCCAGCCCACGCGCGCGCACATCGGCCTCGAGGCGCTCCAGATCGGCCAGCACCACAGGCGCATGGGCGCTCCAGTCCGACCAGATCATGACGAGATTCGTGCGGTGGATCGGTGTGGTGTCCGGAAACACATCCCGCCACGCGACGGATTCCGGCAGCCTGGGACGCGGCGCCGCGAGCGGCCGCGCGGGCAGCGACAACACGTTGCGGGCCATCATGAATCCGCGGTAGTCATCGCCGTCGTAACGAAAGCACAGCCGGTCATCGCGCGTCCAACTGGGAAACACGGCGGAGCCTGTGAGACCCGTCAGCGTACGAACGGTCTTGTCCCTGGTGTCAACGATGACAATTTCGGATCCGCTGTGGTCGGCCTTCTGCACATGGAACGCCACGTAGCGGCCGTTCCATGAGAAATCGGCCTTCGCGCCCTGCAGGCCCGTGTCGAGCGTGTCGCGGCAATCGGTCAATCCGCGCACCACCACGTTGCCCTTGACGAAGGTCGTGATCCGGCGACCGTCTTTGGAGATCAGCGGCCGTTCGCCGATGCCGATGCCCGGGCAGTCGGCCACGATTCCCGGGGGCAGGATGGCGCGATCCCCATCGAGATAGAAGAAGCGGCTCGCGATCGTGAGAATCAGGTCCTTGCCGTCGCGAACGCCCCAGCTGTGGTAATCGCCGAGCACAAGCGGCGCGATGTCGTGGCTGACCGCACCGGTCCGCATGTGGAGGATCGCCACGTTGGCGTCGCTCGGCGTCTTCCCGTAACTGACAAAGATCAGACGATCGTTGTCGTTCGAGAAATAGCCGTCGATCCCGGGCGCGGTGAAGACCACGCGTTGATCCGGCAGACTGACAACCGTTTCTGTTTGCGTGATGCCGTGGCCGTCGGGCGCCGGCATTTCCGACGAGTACGCCAGGTACCGGCCGGACGGCGAGATCCGCGCGTACGCGAACACGCCTTCGTTCGGCTTCAACGGGAGGAGGCGCTCAAAGGTCACGCCGGCAGGGCTCGACGGCGCGATAAGGATCGCCAGCACGAAAGCGAGATGTCGGATCATGGGCTGCGGAAAAGCTAATGCCCGTGGCTCTTGCAGTACCCGCAGTGATCGCACTGCACGCGTTCCTCGATCACGCACGCGCTGCTGCTGTTCACGAGCTGCAGGTACATCGAGTGGCTCGCATGGCTGCCGAACGGCACGGTCTCGGGCACGAACTGAACCACGCTCTGGCCCCTGGACTCAGGACTCTGGACACTGAACTGAGGCGGACCCTGGACCCGGGACGGCGGCGGACCCTGGACCCTGGACCCTGGACCCTGGACTCCAAGGTTCCTGGCGATCGCCTGTCTCACGATCTGTCTCAGTTCCTGATCGTTCATGCGCCCACCGTCACCGCATCGATGATACCCATGATCGCCGCATCCACGGGCGCGGCCTTGCGGCCGAGCGCATCCTGCGCCGCCTTGCCTTCGATCACGTACAGCACCTTCTCGCCAACGCCGGCGCCCACGGAATCAATCGCCAGCACCGGCACGCCTCTCGGCTGACCTTCCAGCGTCAGCGGCTGCACGAGCAGGAGCTTCGCGCCCTCGAGCTTGCGATGCTTCTGCGTCGACACGAGCGTGCCGACCACGCGTCCAATCAGCATCTACGCACCCGGCACCTTGGCACCCGGCACCGCGACACCCGGCACCCTGACACGCTCCTCCCCTGACACCTTGGCACCTTCAGGCTCAACGTCCCAGTGGTCCACGATGCCGACGACACACGCGTCCGTCGGCGGCTCCGCGGGCAGGAACGGGAACGACGCTTCGCGTCCGCGCACGAAGAACACGTACTCGCCCACGCCGGCGCCCATGGCATCCAGCGCCACGAGCGTGCGGCCGACGGCGACTCTGTCGAGCGTCACCGGCTGCAGCACGAGCAACTTGTGCGCGGCGAGCTGCGGATCCTTGATCGTCGCCACGACGTTGCCCACCACCCGCGCGGTCTGCATGGCTACTTCTTGGGAATGTCTTGAGGAATGTCGATCGTGTCGACGATGCCGACGATGGCGGCATCGACCGGGCAGTCTTTGAGGCCCGACGCCATGCGGGCCGAACTGCCGCTGACGATGAGCACGGTCTCGCCGAACCCGGCGTCCACCGTGTCGACGGCCACGA
>JAKALV010000394.1 GCA_021824055.1 Acidobacteriota bacterium | reverse complement strand
CTTTCACAAAGTCCCTCGAAGAAATGTCTTCCTTCACGTTCTTCACGTGCTCTACGGTGAATTGATCTTGTCTCGGTCCGTCAGCGTCGCCAAGAAGAAATAACCGTGAAGCACGTGAAGGACGTGGAGAACCGACAGGCTTTCACAAAGTCCCTCGAAGAAATGTCTTCCTTCACGTTCTTCACGTGCTTTACGGTGAATTGATCTTGTCTCGGTCCGTCAGCGTCGCCAAGAAGAAATAGCCGTGAAGCACGTGAAGGACGTGAAGAACCGACAGACTTTCACAGAGCCCATTGAAAAACGGTCTTCCTTCACGTTCTTCACGTGCTTCGCGGTGAATCGATCTTGTCTCAGTCCGTCAGCGTCGCCGCGAATGTGGCGGCGCCGAGCAGGCCGGCCGACGGATTCAGGATCACCCGCACGGGAATCGTCCGGAGCAGATCCGCCAGCGGTTCCTTGTCGCGGAACGCGTCCATGAACCGGCCCGATTCGAGCGCCGGCAGCAGCTTCGGCGCGATCCCGCCGCCGAGGTACACGCCCGCAGTGGCCACCGAGCGCAAGGCGAGGTTGCCGGCTTCCGCGCCGTACGCCTCCACGAACATGTCCAACGCCTCCACGCACGCGGCGCACCGGCGGGCGAGCGCGCATTCACTGATGTGCGCCGGCAGCGCCGCATGGTCGTCATTGAGATCCACGACCCGGCAGGCGTGGCTGCGGTGCGTGAAGCGGAAGAGATTCACGAGTCCCGGACCGGAGATCACGCGATCGTGATCCACGCGGCCGAGGCTCTGGCTGAGGTCGGCCACAAAGGCCAGCTCGCGCGGCGTGCGCGCGGCAAAGTCGGCGTGTCCGCCTTCGGAGGCCGCGGGGATGAATCGTCCGTCGATGTTGTGCAGCAGCGCCTCGCCGAGTCCGGTGCCGGCGGCGATCAGCGCGGCGTTGCCGGTGGGCGTCTGGATCCCTTCCTGCAGCGTGGCGAGCTCGTCGGGTTCGAGCACCGGCACGGCGTGGGCCATGGCTTCGAGGTCGTTCAGGAGGGTCACCGGACAGCCGAGGCGTTCACCGATCGGAGCCGCGTCGGCCACCCAGGGCACGTTGACCATGCGCGCCACAAGTCCGTTGACGGGGCCGGCGACGCCAAACGCGGCCGCGCCGATGCCGGTGGCGCCGGTCTCATCGAGGAACGTGCCGATCAGGTCGTCGAGGCTGTCGAAATCAAGCGTGGTGTATTCGCGCACGATCCGCGGCTCGGGTCGCGCGGCGCCCGGCGCGAACACACCGATCAGAGTCTTGGTCCCGCCCACGTCGGCCGACAGCCACATGTGTGGATGATATTGTCACGTCGTGAGCGCGCTCGCGCCAACCTGTTTTCGCCGGGCGGTGATCGTCGCGTGCCTGTCGGCCCTGGCCGCGTGCGGCGGCGCTCAGCGTCCGGCCCCGAGTCCGGCGGCCGGACCGCGTCCGTCCATCCTGCTCATCACGCTCGACACCACGCGCGCGGACGCCATCGGGCCCGACGCCGTCGGCGTCGCCACGCCCGCGTTCAATGCCGTGGCCGCGCGGGGCCGGCGGTTTCTGCAGGCATATGCGACGGTGCCCGAAACGCTGCCGTCGCACAGCTCGATCATGACCGGCCTCTATCCGGCCGGCCACGGCGTGCACGAGAACGCGCG
Source organism: Acidobacteriota bacterium (assembly GCA_021824055.1). GTDB lineage: Bacteria > Acidobacteriota > Vicinamibacteria > Vicinamibacterales > SCN-69-37 > SCUN01. The sequence continues at coordinate 1,195 of JAKALV010000394.1, read as the reverse complement.
GTACCTGTCCCCGGCCCAGCCCGTGGTCGCCGAGCAACTGCAGCGGGCGGGGTATCGCACCGCCGCGTTCGTCTCGTCCTTCGTGTTGGCGCGCCGATTTGGATTAGCCCGCGGATTTGATGTTTACGACGACCGGTTGGCGGCGGGGCAGGCCGAGCGCGGTGACGCCGCCACGGCGGACACGGCGCTGGCGGAGCTCTCGCGCGCCACGACGCAGCCGAGATTCCTGTGGGTGCACTTCAACGGCCCGCACGCGCCGTACGCGCCACCCGAGCCGTTCCGCACCCGGTACGCGTCGGCGCCGTACCGCGGCGAGGTGGCGGCAATGGATGTCCAGATCGGCCGCGTCGTGCAGGCCTTCGAACAGCGCGCCGCCGGTCCGGTGGCCATCGTGATCGTCGCCGATCACGGCGAGGGACTCGGCGAGCACGGCGAGCAGCAGCACGGTCACTTGCTGTACCAATCCACGATGCATGTGCCGCTGGTGATCGCCGGCCCCGGCGTGACGCCCGGCGTCAGCGACGCGACGGTGAGCACGCGCCGGATCTACCACACGCTGCTCGATTGGGCCGGCCTGGGTGCCGCGCACAGCCTGCGCGCCGCCAATCCCGCCGAATCGGACGTCGTCCTTGGCGAAGCGATGAAGCCGTTTCTCGAGTACGGCTGGCAGCCCCAGGTGATGAGCGTCGCGGGCCGGCACCAGGCGATCCTGGCCGGCCGAGTGGAAGGCTACGATCTGATCTCCGATCCCGGAGAGCATCACGATCTTGCGGCAGGTCCCGATCTGCCTGAGGCGCTGCGAAACGCTCTGTACGACTATCCCGTGCCCACGCCGGGCGGCGCCACGGAACCGGCGAGCCTCGGCACGGTAGACCGCCAGAAGCTCGCGAGTCTCGGTTATGTGAGTGGCGGCGCCACGCCTGTCGTGCGGAAGGATGCGCCACGGCCCGCCGACATGGTGGGCCTGCTGGCCGTCATCGAGCAGGTGTCGACGCTCTTTGTGAACGAGCGCTACGCGCAGGCCATTCCGCTCCTGCAGAAGATCCTCGCGGCGGATCCGCGCAATCTGGACGCGACGTTGCGGCTGGCGAGCGCGCACTCGGCGCTCGGCCACACGGCGCAGGCCGACGCGATGTTCGCCAGAGCCGCCGAATTGGCGCCGGCATCCGCGGACGTCACGCTGTATCGCGCGCTG
>JAKALV010000071.1 GCA_021824055.1 Acidobacteriota bacterium | reverse complement strand
CCAGGTCGGCGCGCGCCTGCGCCAGGGTCGCTTCAGCCTCTTTTCGGGTGGCGTCGACCAGGGCCGCGCGATCGTCCAGCGCGGCGCGACGCATCTCGTCCATTTGACGATAGACCTCGGCGCGCGCGATCGTGGTCTGACGATCGAACTCGTCAGTGGCGCGGCGCGCTTCCGCCGCGGCCTGATCCGCCAGCGCTTTCGCAGAACCGACTGCATCCTCCCGCTGCTTGATGATGGCCAGCAGCGGCCGGAAAAACAGACGGTCAAGGATCAGCGTCAGCAGCAGAACAAAAAAAACGACCCAGAAGACCGAGAGATCCGGTAGCAAGAGAACGCGCCTCCGCGCAACGAGAGAAACATTAATTTATACCATGCCGCGCCGTGAAAAATCAGCCCTCGGTCAGCGCTTCGTAGATGCGCTGAAGCTCGTCCTCGTCCCCGAAATCGATCTCAATCCGGCCCCCTTTGCCCTTGCGGATAATCCGAACGCGTGTTCCGAGCGCGAGCCGAAGCTTCTCTTCGGCCGCCCTCGTGTTCGCGTCGGGCCGGACGGGCTCCTTGGGCTTGTCAGGTTCGTTTTCCTTCCGTACGAGCGCCTCGGTCTCCCGGACCGACAAACCTCTCGAAACGGTTTCCCGCGCAACTCGGCGCTGAGCCGCTTCGTCGGCGAGGCCCAACAAGGCTCGAGCATGGCCCATGGCCAGGCTGCCGGCTGCCACGTCGTTGCGGACCTCAACTGGTAACTTCAATAAACGCATGTAGTTAGAGACAGTCGCGCGATCCTTGCCGACGGCAATCGCCATCTGGTCCTGCGAAAGGCGGTGTTCGTCAACCAGGCGTCGATAGGCCTGCGCTTCTTCTATTGGATTCAGGTTCTCGCGCTGGATGTTCTCGATCAGCGCCACCTCCAGCAGTTTGTCGTCCGGGACGTCCCGAACAACCACCGGCACTTTCAGGAGACCCGCGCGCTGCGCCGCCCGCCATCGCCGCTCGCCGGCAATGATCTCGTACTGCTCGGAACCTGCCGGCGCGACACCGCCAGTCATGCGGCGGACGATGACGGGTTGAATGACACCGTTGGCGCGAATGGATTGGGCCAACTCGTCAAGCTTCAGTTCGTCGATGGCGCTGCGAGGCTGCCGCGGGTTGGGAATCAGCCGGTCGATATCGAGCTCGACCGGTGCGTGATCTCGCTCGTTGGCTGCACCGCGGACAGGCGGAGGCGCGCTATCGGGAATCAGGGCGCTCAGGCCGCGGCCAAGTGCCGGTCGTTTGTCTGCCATGAGTCTCTCCTAACCTTGCGCGGCGTGGTCGCGCGCAAGAAATTCCTTTGCCAGTGAAATATAAGCCTCGGCGCCGCGCGACCGCGCGTCGTAGAGGATGACGGGCAGGCCGTGGCTGGGAGCCTCACCGAGCCGGATGTTGCGTGGAATGACGGTGCTGTAGACCTTGTCGCCGAAGAACTCGCGAATGTTGCCGCTGACCTGTTGTCCGAGATTTGTCCGCTCGTCGTACATGGTCAGCAGCACGCCTTCGAGCGCCAGGTCCGGATTGAGCGCGGCGCGCACTCGATCGAGCGTGGCCATCAGCTCCGCGATGCCTTCAAGGGCGAAGTACTCGCAATTGAGCGGCACAAGCACGGAGTCTGCCGCGACGAGGGCGTTCAAGGTGAGGAGCCCGAGCGACGGCGGCGTGTCGATGAACACGTAATCGAATCGGCTGCGCAGGACATTCGTGATCGTGCGCAATCGGCGTTCACGATCCTGCATCGGCACCAGTTCGATCTCTGCGCCGGTCAGCTGGCGATCCGCGGGAATAATGGAGAGGTAGTCGATCCCGGTCGGGAGGACGAAGGCGTCTGCGCTTGGACTGTTGCCGGTCAGCGCCTCGTAGATCGTTCCACCCGGAGCCACTTGGCCCTTTAAACCGACGCCGCTCGTCAAGTTGGCTTGTGGGTCCATGTCAATCAGCAACACTCTCTGCTTGGCGAGCGCGAGAGAGGCCGCCAGGTTGATGGCGGTGGTGGTCTTGGCGACGCCGCCCTTCTGGTTAGCGATGCTGATGACTCTTGACATTATTGGTTATTTGGCCAATACAAATTATCAGCCGTTCTCGTTGGCGCCTATCTTCCCCCTTTAATGACACAAGGTCAATGGATCCAGAGGACCTCGCCTCGGATGTTCCACGTGGAACATCTGCAAGTGCAAGCCTGGCCAGCAGGCCGAGCTAAATCTCGGCCCTACGTCAGCGAAGTTCTACGTCAGTGGAGTCCTACGTCAGTGAGCTTGACGATCTGCAGCTCGGACGAGATCGCCGGGACCAGCTCATGGACAACGACAATCTGAACGCCGGAAGGGAAGGGAAGATCGCCGCGGTGCGTGAAACGAAAGACCTCACCGCCGGGCGCCAGAAGCCAGCGAATCAACTCAAGAAGCTGTTCATCGAATCTGACGGCCCTGACAGTGATCACATCCGCGGATTGCTTGAGGTCCTGGCGATCCATCAGGAGCTCGAACCGGCTCTCCTCAACGATGGTCTTCGCCAAATCCAGTTGCCTTGTTGCTTCTCGTAGAAATGCGCACTTGCGGGATCTCGATTCGATCATGCGCAGGCTGGAGGCCGGCAGCTGGATCTTGAATGGGATGGCCGGAGACCCGCCACCGGAACCAAGGTCAACCACCGCAACATCAGCTCGCCTGACAAAACGGCTCGCCAGGACTGGCTCAACAATCAGCCGGTCAATCGCCTCATCGCTCATCGGCTCGAGCTGAAGCGACGTCAAATTGATCTTCCGATTCCACTTGGTGATCAGTTCGACGAACTGTCGAAGCTGTACGGCGGTGGCGAGAGGTTCGCGCCATCCAGCCAACTGAAGTCGATCGAAGATGAGTTTGTCTGTCAAAATATTGACATTATACGCCAAGGCGCGCGAGCCTCGAGGCAACTATCGCCACGGCCGCCGGCGTGACCCCAGGGATCCTGCCGGCTTGTCCAACTGTCGCCGGCCGAACCGTCGTCAATCGCTCGACCACTTCCTTCGATAGACCCGGAACCCCCGAGTAGCCAAAATCGACAGGGATCTCCCTGTCGGCCTGGTCTCGCACGCGCGCGAGCTGCGCGTAGTGCCGTTTCAAATATCCCAGGTACCTGAATTCGGCCTCGATTGTCGCCAGGTCGATTCCGGCAAACCCATCGTCCACTACAAACTCGGCGCCTGCGGACAGGATTTCCATCATCGCCACTTCGGACCGCGAGATCGCCTGACCAACAGTCATGGTCGTGCCGCGAACCGAGAGCTTCTTCTCGAGAGCGTACCTGCGATTCTGCTCCAGCCGCGAGAGGCGCGCCTCAAATTGCGCCCACCGGGCGTCGTCGACCAAGCCAACGTCGCGTCCCGACGGCGTCAAGCGCACGTCCGCGTTGTCGATCCGCAGAATCAGACGGTGCTCTGCCCGCGACGTGAACATCCGGTAGGGCTCAAGACAACCTTGTGTCACAAGGTCGTCAACCAGGATGCCGATATATCCCTCGTCGCGCTTGATCACGAGAGGCGCCCTGCCCTGGACTCGCCGGACGCTATTGATGCCCGCCATCAGACCCTGCGCCGCCGCCTCTTCATATCCGGAGGTGCCGTTGATCTGTCCTGCGAGAAACAGCCCGGGCAGCCGTTTCGCCTCGAGCGCCACGGTCAACTCCGTGGGCTGCACAAAGTCGTACTCGACCGCATAGGCGTGGCGCAGCACGACGGCCGACTCGAGGCCAGGGAGCGCGTGAACGATCTCTTCCTGCACCGCGCGCGGCAGACTCATTGAAAGACCGTTCACGTAGATCTCGTCGACGTCCACGCCTTCGGGCTCGAGGAAAATCTGGTGGCGCGACTTGTCCGGAAACCGCATCACTTTGTCTTCAAACGACGGGCAGTACCGCGGGCCAATGCCGTGAATCTGGCCGTTATACAGCGGCGATTGGTTGATGTGCCGGCGCACCAGGTCGTGTGCCTTGTCGTCCGTATAGAGCACATGACACGCGATCTGCGCGCGCGCGGCCAGTTCGCGCTCGTGGGTCACAAACGAGAATGGGACGATCGGGTCGTCGCCCGACTCCTCCGCGAACTTCGAGAAATCAAGACTGCGCCGCGAGAGGCGCGGCGGCGTGCCGGTCTTCAACCGGCCCATTTCAAAACCCAACGCGTGCAGTGATTCCGCAAGGGCGCGGGTTGGGGGTTCCCCGGCGCGACCGGCGGGACGTTGTTCATCGCCGATATGCAGCAGGCCGTTCAGGAATGTTCCGGTCGTGACCACGAGCGACCGGCACGTCACACGGCCGCCGTCCTCAAACGCGAGGCCGCTGACCTCGCCACGCTCAATCAGGACGGCTCCTGCGCGGCGAACCAGCCAGGTGATTCCCGGCTCCGATGACAGCCGCTCGCGGACCCATGCGCCGTAACGACGCTTGTCGGCCTGCGCGCGCGGTGACCAGACGGCGGGCCCGCGACTGCGGTTGAGCAGTTTGAATTGAATCCCCGTGGCGTCGATCGCCTGGCCCATCAATCCGCCGAGCGCATCGATCTCGCGAACCAGATGGCCTTTTGCCGTACCGCCGATGGCGGGATTGCACGGCATCAGCGCAACCGTCTCGGCCGACAGCGTGCAGAGCCCGACGCGCGCGCCCATGCGCGCCGCCGCCCATGCCGCTTCGCATCCGGCATGGCCGGCACCAATGACGACGACGTCGAAATCCATGGCGGTTGTCACTATTTGCCTATGCAGAACCTGGAAAAGATATGCCGAAGCACGTCCTCCGCGCCACGGTGGCCCGTGACTTCCTCGAGCCGATGGCGAGCGTCGTTGAGATCCACGAGCAGCAATTCCTCCGTCGCGCCCTGATCGAGCGCCGCACGCGCGCGCGCCAGACCGTCACGCGCCGCCTCGATCAACGCGATGTGCCGCAGGTTCGTGAGCGCCGGCGTGTCGCGCCAGTCAGACATGCCGCCGACGATTCGTTCCCGCAAACGGTCAAGGCCGTCGCCGGTGACGGCCGAGGTCAGGACAACCTCCGCGGCCCAGGGCTCATCCGCGGGATCCCATGCGCGCGCGCAATCGGTCTTGTTCACGACGATCACTCGAGGCGACGACGCCGTGTGGGCAAGGAGTTGGCGGTCAACATCCGTCAGCGCGGCTGAACCGTCGAGCACCACCAGCGTCATCCCGGCGGCGACTTGCGCGCCGCGCGCCCGGCTGACGCCTTCTCGCTCGATGGAGTCCTCCGGGACTCGAAGGCCGGCCGTGTCCACAAGGGTGACGGGCACGCCATGAAGATCCACCCGCTCGGTCAACAGATCGCGCGTGGTCCCTGGAACGTCGGTCACAATCGCCCGGCCGCAACCCAGCAGCGCGTTGAAGAGGCTCGACTTTCCTGTATTCGGGCGGCCCGTAAGCACGACGTCGCGGCCCTCGCGAATCAGCCGCCCCTGGTCCGCGGTGTCGAGCAGGTTCTCGAGAGTGCCCTCCACCTCCGCCATGGCCGCCCTCAAATCGGCGGGTTGAATGAAGTGGAAGCCCTCGTCGGGGAAATCAAGCGATGCCTCGCACTTTGCAATCAACGCAAACAGCGCCGCGTGCACCTGTCCAATGGCTTCAGTGATCGTGCCGTCCAGTTGATCCATCGCCGCGCGTGCCTGCGCCGGCGTGACCGCATCAACCAGGTCCGCCACGGCCTCGGCCTGCACCAGGTCCAGCCGGCCGTTGAGATACGCGCGAAACGTGAATTCTCCGGGTTCGGCCAGCCGCGCGCCCGCGCGAATGGCGAGCTCGACGATGCGCTCGAGCAGCACCGGACTGCCGTGACCGCTGATTTCCACGACATCTTCGCGCGTGTAGGAATGTGGACGGGCAAACCAGGTCACGACGACCTCGTCCACCGCGCGCGTACCGACATGTTCTGTTGGCTCAACAATGCGGGCCAGCGTCGCATGACGCGGTTCCAGGGTTGATGCCCGGTCACACAGCGCGCCGGCAATGCCGACCGCGGCTGGACCGGACAGGCGCACCACGCCAAGCCCCCCGCGCCCGGCGGGCGTTGCAATCGCGACGATGGTGTCGTCTGTGGAAAACATGGGTGCGCGTTTGTGTGCGCCGGCGCGGCCGACGCAAGGCGGCGCACCGGCGCGTGCAGTTACCGTTTCAGCGAAATGACGACGGTTTTGAGGAAGTCGTCGCCGAGGCTCTCGGTGCCCACGGCTGGATTCTCAGCGACGGCCAAATGGACGATGCGGCGCGAATAGGGATTCAGCGGGCCGAGCTCTTCCGATTCACCGCTCGCCTGCACTTTCTCGGCCAGTGCCCGCGCCTTCGCTCGAAGGGCATCGTCCTGCTCCTTGCGGAACCCCAGCACGTCCACGACGTAGTGCCGGTCTCCGCGTTCCTCGCGGCGGAACGCCGTGTTCACGATCACCTGGAGCGCATCGAGGGGTTCGCCGTTCCTGCGGAGAAACACATCGGCGTTGTCGCCGGTCAGGTTCAGCCGTACGTGATCCGGTGTTTCCTCGGTGGCCACATCAAGGTTCAACCCCATGGCGCCGGTCACATCCTGGAGGAACGTGATGACGCGTTCGTCGAATTCACTCATCGCTTGGCTCCGATCATCTTGTTGGTCACGTACTGCTGGCCGATCGCCATGAGGTTGCTCATCAGCCAGTACAACACCAGGCCGGCGGGCGCCCAGATGAAGCTGAAGGTAAAGATGATCGGCATGAAGAGGAACATCTTCTGCTGCACGGGATCGGCCGTGGACGGCATCATCCGCTGTTGCCAGAACATCGTGGCGCCCATCAGGAGCGGCGTGATCCAGTACTTGTCGGGCATGGACAAGTCCTGAAGATACCCGATGAACGGCGCGTGCCGCAGCTCGATCGACATGGCGAGCAGGGAGTAGAAGGCAAACAGAATCGGCAGCGTCAACAGCATCGGCACGCAACCGCTGGCCGGATTGACGCCGTGTTCCTTGTAGAGCGCCATCATTTCCTGGTTCATCTTCTGGCGTTCCGGGTCCGTGACTTTGTACTTCGCGTAGCGATCCTGGATCGCCTTCGTCTTCGGCTGCAGCGCCTGCATCTTCTTCATCGACACCATGCTGCGGTGGCGCAGGGGAAACAGCACAATGTTGATCAGAATCGTGAGCACGACGATCGACCAGCCGTAGTTGCCGACGTACCCGTTCACCCACTTGAGCGCCTGCAGCAGCGGCACGACGAGGAACGCAAACATCCCGAAGTCGATGGTGCGAACCAGCTCCACATCAACGGCGCGCAGCGTGTCGAAGGCTTTCGGCCCGAAGAAGAACGGCACCGACGCCGCGCCCGGCGACGCCACGCTGTACGAAAAGAACAGTCGCTTTCGATTTTGCGGGTCGTTCCACGGCACGGGCAGTTCCACCGGCGCGTACGTGACCTTCACGTTCTTGTCGCCCGGCAGCGCAGCGCTCAGGAAGTAGTGATCGCCCACGCCGACGAAGCGGAACGGCCCGTCATAGGTCGGCTTGGTGGCCAGGTCGGCGGTCTTCAGCCGTTCAACTTTGCCGGCTCGCGACAACACCGGCTGATTCGGATAGCCGTAGCGCGACCCTTGTTCGTTGTAGCCAACGCCGACTGAGGGCCCGAGCTCAATCGTGACCGGCTTTGCGGCGCCCGCGACGTCAATGGTGGCTTCAACGTCGATCAGGTACGGGTGACCCTTCGGCTGGAATTGAAAACTCTTGTGGACGTTCAGTCCGGTGGCGGGATCCCGATAATCAAAACTCAGAACGCCCGGGTTATTCTCAAGCGACAGGTTCCCGGCGCTCGGCTCATAGATCGCCGACGCCATCGCCGCCGTCAGCGCCGGGTCGTCGGTCGACAGCGAGAACGGACGCGGCATTGACGCTGGTATCTGGACGGGCACCAGATCGAGCGGTTGGCCGGCATTGTCGGCGTAGTGCTTCAGGCGCCAGTGCTTCACCACCGCGCCCTGGGTCGAGAAGACGGCGTGGATGTTCTCCGTATCGACCGTGATGTCGCGGGCCGATGGGTTCGCGACCGGGACGGGAAACACCACTTCCGGCGTTGTCGCCGGCGCGGCGACCGCGGCCGCCGGCCCTTGAGACGACGGAGAGGTGTTCTGCCCCGCGGCCACCGGTGGAACCGTTGGGGCCGCCGGCGGCGCGACGAATGTCTGATAGAGCGTCAGCACCAGCAACGACAGGGCGATGGCGAGAAATACGCGCTTTTCCATAATTAGGCAACAAGAACAGGGGTCATTGAACTGGTGGCACGGGATCCACGCCGGATGCGCCGAACGGGTGACAACGGGCCACGCGGGCCAAAGCCATTCTGCCTCCGCGCCATACACCATGCCGCGTCAACGCTTCGATGGCATACACGGAACACGACGGAGAGAAACGGCACGCGCCGCCCGCAAACGGCGCCAACAGCAGCTGGTACCCATGGACGCACACCAGCGCCACGCGCACTCCGATCGACAACGGGGCGGCCGGCGGTTCAGCGTGCGCGAAGTTTGCGGAGCGCGGCATTAAATTCCAATTGGAGATCAGAAAATACGATCGTGGTGACCTCTCGACGAGGGATCACGACGATGTCGAGTGCGCCGACCACCGGACGATCGGGTTCACCCGCACGAAAGACTTCGCGAATCCGCCGCTTGGCGCGATTGCGAAGCACCGCGCCGCCGAGTCGTCGAGAGGCCACAACCCCCAGGCGATCCACGCCGCGTGTGTTCGGCAGGGCCAACAGGGTCAAATGGCGGCTGGCGACACGGCGCCCATGTTCCTGCACGGCGACAAACTCTGCGCGTGAACGCAGCCGCACGTGCCGGCCGAAAGACTGTGACATGGACACCGCGCGTGGTGCGCGCTACGTGGAAACCGTTAGACGCTTGCGTCCTTTCGCGCGACGGCGCGCGAGGACGATCCGGCCGTTCTTTGTGCTCATACGCACGCGAAAGCCATGAGTCTTGCTACGCCGACGACGATTGGGCTGGAAGGTACGCTTCATAGGAAACAACCGAGCATAGCGAAGGAAGGGAAAACCTGTCAACGCCCGTCTGAGGCCCGGAAGAGTTTGAAACTGTGGTAGATTCGCCTGCCTTCCGCTCGGCAGGCACCCCTTCGGAAGTTTTCCACACCTGTGGAAAAAACTGTGGAAACCGTAAGTGTCTTTATCTTCAACTATTTGGGACGAAGTTCTTAACCGGGTTGAGACCAAGGTCAACGCCCACACCTACCACTCCTGGTTCAAGAGCACGGGGCTTTTGAGCGATGAGGGGGTCGCCGGCCTGCGCGTGCAGGTGCCGAGCCAGACCGTGGTCGAGTGGCTGACCCGACACTACGCCGGAGTGATCGCCGAGGCCCTGGCTGAGGTGGGCCGCCCTGGCGTACAGGTGTTGTTTGTGCCGTCGGATGGCGCCGCGCCACAGCCATTGGCGCCGATCGAATTCATGGAGCCTGCGTCGGAACCAGCTCCGGTCGGGGCTTACGCGGATCCAACACTTCCAGTGGATGCCGTGGGCCTGAGCCCCCGCTATTCGTTTGACACGTTCATTGTCGGCGCATCAAACCAGTTTGCCCACGCCGCCTGCCGCGCCGTGGCGGAAGCGCCGTCGCGGTCGTACAACCCGCTGTATATCTACGGCGGCGTTGGGTTGGGCAAGACCCATCTGATGCACGCCATCGGCGACTACGTGCTGAAACACAACCCGCAGATGAAGCTCACGTACGTGTCCGGTGAGCGGTTCATGAACGAGGTCGTCAATGCCCTTCGTTATGACCGGATCCTGGAGTTTCGAGAGCGGTACCGCTCCGTGGATGTGTTGCTCGTGGACGACGTCCAGTTCATTGCGGGCAAGGAACGGACGCAAACCGAGTTCTTTCACACCTTCAACGCGCTGCACGATGCGCAAAAACAGATTGTGCTCAGCAGCGACGTGCCGCCCCACCAGATCGCCGAGCTCGAAGAACGCATGCGGAGCCGGTTCGAGTGGGGGTTGATTGCGGATATCCAGTCGCCGGATCTCGAGACAAAAGTGGCGATTCTCAAGCGAAAAGCCGACTCGGAAGGCGTGCCGCTGGCGGACAATGTCGCGTTGTTCATCGCCGGCCGCATCAAGTCGAACGTTCGCGAACTTGAAGGCGCCCTGATTCGGCTGCTGGCGTATGCCTCGTTGACCGGCCGGGACCTCACGTTGTCGCTGGCCCAGGAAGTGTTGCGTGACGTGCTGAATCATGACGAGCGCGCGGTCACCATCGACATGATTCAGAAGTTCGTGGCGGACTACTACCAGCTCAAACTGGTTGAATTGAAGTCGCGCAATAACTCGAAATCCATCGCGATGCCCCGCCAGGTGGCGATGTATTTGTGCAAACAGCTGACCAACGCGTCCCTGCCGGAGATCGGCCGGAGTTTTGGCGGGAAACACCATTCAACCGTGATTCACTCGATCCGTAAAGTCGAAGAGCTCCGGAAGAACGATTCGGTTTTCAACACACTTATCAACACCCTCCTCGAGTCGTTCCGTTAGGGCGTTTCGAGTTTTTCCACAGTTCCCGGGTGCCGGAGCCTGTGTATGAAATGTGGAAGGTTTCGACCTGGCGCTTTTCCACCGTCGGGGAGCGCAAAACCCGCCGAATTACGCACAGCCGCATGCACAGGGTAACTTGCTGAAAATAAACAAGAAAACTCCATGGATTCCATTACTAACAGCCTCTTCTTTTTGTTATAATTCTCTGGCTCTTTGATCTTCTAGAGATTTGATTAATCACATGGCTCGAGAGTGAGGTCGCCCTGCCCATGGAGCTTGTCGTCCGCAAGAACGATCTGCTGAAGGAATTATCACTACTGCAGGGAATCGTCGAACGCAAGAACACCATTCCCATTCTCGCGAATGTGCTGATCCACGCCGAGAAGAGCGGTGTGTCGTTGCTCGCCACGGATCTTGATGTCGGATTGCGCAGTAAATGTGAAGCCACGGTTGCCAAACCGGGAACACTGACGCTGCCGGCGAAGAAACTTTTTGAGATCGTGAGCGCGCTGCCCGACACGGACATTCGGATCGAGGAAGACAAAGGCGGCAAGAGCGTCACGGTCGCCGCCGACCGCTTTGAGTCGAAAATCCAGACACTGCCAGCTTCTGAATTTCCCACACCGCCGCAGGACGGCGGGCCGTCCGAGGCCTCGTTGCCCGGCGCCGCGCTGAAACGTCTGATCTCGCACACGCGGTTTGCTATTACCAGCGAAGACACGCGGTATTTCCTGAACGGCGCGCAGCTTGTCTTGCGCCCGGACGAGATGAGCATGATCGCGACCGACGGCCATCGCCTGGCGCTGATCACAGTGAAGGAATCTGCGGGGAAGTCGGCCAAATCCGAAGTCCTTCTGCCGCGCAAGACCCTTAACGAGGTCAGCCGGCTGATCGACGACGCCAGCGTCGTGGAGTTTTCTCAGGGCGAAAACCATTTGTTCTTCCGTACGGAAGGCCGCCTGTTGATTTCACGGAAGATCGACGCGAACTTTCCGGCGTACGAGCGCGTGATTCCCAAATCGAACGACAAGTCGATTGAGTTTGACCGTGATCGGCTGGCCGCAGCGGTCAAGCGCGTCCGCTTGTTGTCCAACGAACGCTCAAAAGCCGTGCGGTTTGTGATGGGAAAGGACCAGGTTGAGATCACCTCCAGCACGCCGGAAGTCGGCGAAGCGCACGAAGTGCTTCCGGTGGACTACTCCGGCACGGCGATGCAGATTTGCTTCAACGCCGACTACGTGGACAATTTCCTGGGGGTTGTTGAAACCGAGAGCGTCCTGCTCGAGTTCAAGGACGAGATGAGCCAGGCGGTCATGAAGCCGATCGGCGCCGATGGCTACGACTACACGTACGTGATCATGCCGATGCGCATTTGATGCGGGACCAGACTCGTTAATGGCAAACACGGAGCAGGAGTCGCGCGACGTTGCGCAGGCGGCGGCGGGGGACGATTACCGCGCGGACAAGATCAAAGTCCTGGAAGGCCTGGAAGCGGTTCAAAAGCGGCCGGCGATGTACATCGGCTCAACCGGACCGCAGGGCCTGCACCACCTGGTGTACGAAGTCGTCGACAATTCCATCGACGAGGCGCTGGCCGGGTACTGCAAGAACATCACAGTCACGATCCATATCGACGGATCTGTGACGGTGATCGATGACGGCCGCGGCATCCCGGTTGACATGCACGAAAGCGGCAAGTCCGCCGCGGAAGTCGTGCTCACGGTGCTGCACGCCGGCGGCAAGTTCGAGAACTCGGCCTACAAAGTGTCGGGCGGTCTCCACGGCGTCGGCGTGTCCGTCGTCAACGCGCTCTCTGAAATGCTCGAGTTGGAGATCTGGCGCAACGGTCATGTGCACCAGCAGCGGTACCACCGCGGCGTGCCGTCGGGCGATCTGTATGTCACCGGCAAGACCGAAAAACGGGGCACGAAAATCACGTTCAAGCCGGACGGCAAGATCTTCGAGACCACCGACTTCAGCTTTGAGACCCTCTCGCAGCGGCTTCGCGAGCTGGCGTTCCTCAACGCGGGCGTCACTATTTCCATTGATGATGAGCGCGACGGAAAAGCGCACACGTTCCACTACGAAGGCGGCA
>JAKALV010000393.1 GCA_021824055.1 Acidobacteriota bacterium | reverse complement strand
GGTGTTGGCGCCGGAAAGGCCGGACAGCGGCGGCTCGCAGTTCTTCGTGTGCGTGACCGATCAGAAGGGATTGCAGGGCCACTACACGATCTTCGCCAAGGTCGTGGAAGGCATGGAGGTCGTCGAACAGATTTCGGCGGCGCCGGCGAACGCGAACGGTGTGCCCGACACGCGCATCGAAATCAAGTCGGTCACCATTCGCGACACGCCGCCGCCTCCGGTGGTGCCGTTCTCCACGGAGACAGTTGCCGAGCTCGCGCAGTACCGCGCGGTGCTCCAGACGACGAAGGGCGAGATAAGGCTGAAGATGCGGCCCGATCTGGCGCCCGAGACGGTGCGCCACTTTCTGCGCATGGCCGAGGCGGGCGTGTACGACAACACGCTGTTTCATCGCGTCGTGAAAGGATTTGTCATTCAGACGGGGTCGCCGGCCTATCGCGCGGCACCGCTGTCGCCGTCGCAGCAGGCGTTGATCCAGAACATGGCGCCGGAGTTCACGCCGACCGCGAACCTGCCGGGCATCGTGTCGATGGCGCGCGGCGACGATCCGGCCAGCGCCACCGGATCGTTCTTCATCTGCGTGGGCGAGTGCCGCAGCCTCGACAATCAATACACGGTGTTCGCGGAAGTGGAGTCGGGGATGGACATCGCGACATCCATCGAGGCGGTCACCGTAAACGGCGAAGCGCCCGTGGAACCGGTGAACGTCCTACGCGTTCTCGTCAAACGGCAGCCGTAGCTCCTGCTCATCCAGATCTTCCGGATCCACCAGGCCGTGCACGCCGGCGCCGAGCAGGCGGACCGGGCGCGCGCGGGCCTCGGTCTTGTCGAGCAGCGCCACGGCGCGGTTCGAGATCTGATCGGGGTCGCTCGTCGGCGCGCGCGAGTCGCTGCGCGTCACCGTGGTGAAGTCGCTGTACCGCACCTTGATTGTCACGGTCTTCGCCAGCAGGCCCTTGTCGGCGAGCCAGTCGGCGTTGTCGCGCGCCATTTCGGCAATCTCCTCGCGCATGCGGTCGAAATCCTCAAGGTCGTGCGAGTACGTGTTCTCGCTGCTCGACGACTTCGACGGCCGGTTGGGCGTGACCGCCCGATCGTCGCGGCCGTGGGCAAGGTCGATCAGCCACTCCGACAGGCTGCCGACCGCCTCGCGCAGCACCGCGGGATCGGTCGTGCGCACGTCGATCAGTTGCGTGATGCCGCGCTCGCGCAGCCGCGCCGCCGTGACCGGCCCGACGCCCCACAGCGCGTCAACCGGCAGCTTCTGGAGGAACGACTCCATCCGCTCGGGCGCAATCACCGTGAGGCCGTCCGGTTTGCGCCACGCCGACGCGATCTTCGCGAGAAACTTGTTGGGCGCCACGCCGGCCGACGCGGTGAGGCCGGTCGCCTTCGTGATCTCCGCCTTCACCCGCTTCGCCACGTTCACGCCCAGCGGCTCGTGCCACGCGTTGTCGGTAACGTCGAGGTACGCCTCGTCGAGCGACAGCGGCTCCACGAGCGGCGTGACGCTGCGGAAAATGCCGAACACCTGCTGCGACACCGCGCGGTACTTCTGAAAGTCGGGTTTGAGCACGACAAGCTTCGGGCACAATCGCACCGCGCGCGCCATCGGAATCGCCGACCGCACGCCGAACGTCCGCGCCTCGTAACTCGCGGCCGCGACGACGCCGCGGGATTCCGGGCGGCCGCCCACCGCGACCGGCCGGCCGCGCAGTTCGGGGCGGTCGCGCTGTTCGACCGACGCGTAGAACGCGTCCATGTCGACGTGAATGATGCGGCGAAGAGACACTGCCCGTATCATTCAACATGTGTCGCCGGCTTGGTTAGTTGGTTATCTGATGATGGGCCTGGTGCTCGGATCTCCGGCCGGCGCCGGCACCGACGTGTCCGGCGTAGTGCGTGATGCGCGCAACCGGCCGATGCGCGACGCCCGCGTGTCGCTCATGCGCGTTGACATAGGTCCGCCGGCCTCGCCGGGCGGCAAGCCGGTGAAGACGCTCGTTGAGCTCGACACCGTGCGCACGGCCGCCACCGGCGCATTCCGATTCGCCGGCGTGTCGAACGGCCGGTACCAGTTGCTCATCGCGCGCGACCGCAACTGGATGATCGCCGATGGCCTCGTGATCGACGGCTCGCCGCTCGGTTCCATTGCGCTGGTCCTCGACAACAGGACGCGTCTCATAACGCTTGCCGTAAAGCGCTTACCCGCCGCGTAAAACGCCGGGCTCACGATCCAGATCTCTCTCCGAGAGGCCCTGTGGCCCATGTCTTGCACTGAGGTCCGCCATGACCTCGTTCGTACGCACTCTAATGATTGGTGCTTGTGTGGCCGCTGTGTGCCTTGCCGCCGCTGCAACCGCCGCGGCGCAAACCAGCCGCCCGCAGCCGGTGTACGTCGAAGTGCCGGAGCCGGACTTCTCGCTGGTGAATCTGCCGACGACACGCCCGCTGCCGAAATCCAAGAGCAGTTTCCATCTCACGCATCGCTTTCTCGGCAATCTGCGCCAGAACAGCTTCTCGACCAATCTCGGCAACGTCTTCGGTCTCGACAACGGCGCCATGGTCGGTCTCGAGTACCGCATGGCGCTCAGCGGCAGGCTGCAGGCCGTGTTCTATCGCACCAGCGTCGACAAGACCATCCAGTTCTCGGCCAAGCTCGATGCGGTCCGGCAGACCGGATCCGCGCCGGTGTCGGTGTCGGCGATCGTCTCCATCGAAGGCAATCAGAACTTCGGGCTGCAGGACACGCCGGGCGCCGTCAAATACAAGTCGCCCGCGGTGGGCGCCGTGATCTCGCGCACGTTCGGCGAGCATGCCGCGTTCTACGCGGTGCCGATGTTCGTGCACAACAGCCTGAAGCTGGCTGACGGCACCAGTCGC
>JAKALV010000392.1 GCA_021824055.1 Acidobacteriota bacterium | reverse complement strand
GATCGTAGAGCGCGCCCGTGGTGTTGCCCGACAGGCGGCCGTCGCTGAACGTCATCGCGCCCGGAATATCCAGCGACGCGATCGATTCGCGGTAAATCGCTTCATCCGTCCTGATTTCCATCCCGTCCTGCTCGTGCATGACGACATTGCCGATCAGATGCGTTTCCTCGGGAATTTCGTTCGGGTCTGTGCCGGCCCCGGGCGCCTTGAGCTCGCCCTTGCCGGCGGTCACAAAGAACGGCTTGCCGTCCCGGTCTCCTTCGAACCGCGGGTTTTCGATCACGCGCCGGCCGTCGGCAAACTGCACCAGCTTCGAGTACGAAACCGCGCTGATTTCCTTGTTGTCCTTGAGCCGCACCTGCTTCGCGCCCGGCAACATCGACGACTGGTAGCTCGCGCCCTCGGCCATCTTCGGCGGCGGCGCCGCCGGGGGCGCGGCCGGCTTGCGCTCGAACCGCGCGTACAGCAAGGCCGCGAAGCCGAGGCCCGCCGCGGCAATGCCCCAACGCAACGGGCGCTGCCAGTGCACTAGACGGCCACCGGCAGGCGGACATCGGCCACGGACAGTTCCGTCACCTTCTCTCCGCGGAATTCGTTCTGCTCGAGGGAGTACGCCAGTTCCAGACCGGACCGGTTCGCGTTCAGGTACGGCTCGCGCTCGCTGAACCGCCACGCCATGGCGCGAAACGCCCGGCCGTCCTGCCGCAACATCAGCGCCAGATGGCGCTCTTTCAGAATGCGCGGCCGTTCGATCAACTCCACCGGCGACGCGCGGAACACCGGTTTCGGGTTGCCGGCGCCGAACGGCCCCATGCGCGAGAGGCCTTCGATCACGGCGCCGGAGATCTCGCGCAGCCCGAGCGGCGCGTCGATGCGCAGCCGCGGCAGCAGATCTTCGTGCGTGAGTTGGGTGGCGCCGAGTTCCGCCATCCGCCGGCGCAGCTCCGGAACGCGCGCCGCGTCGAGCGTGACGCCCGCGGCCTGCTTGTGCCCGCCGAATTTCAGGAACAGCTCCGGCATCGTCTCGAGCGCCGCCAGCAGATCGAAGGCCGGGATGCTGCGGCACGATCCGTGCGCGACGCCGTCCTCCACCGACAGCACGATCGCCGGCTTGTGGAACGCGTCCACCAGCTTCGATGCGACGATGCCGATGATGCCGCGATGCCAGCCCTCGCCGGCGACGACGAGCACGTTGTGGGCGCCGACCGACGGATCTTTCTCCACGCTGCGCCGCGCCTCGGCCACGATGGCCGCTTCCTGTTCCTGGCGCCGCGTGTTCTCGCCCGCGAGCTGCTGCGCCAGCGCCTTCGCGCGGGCGATGGTGGCGCCGTCCTTGCCGCGCAGCAACAGCAACTCGGCGGCCACCTCAGGCGTGCTCATCCGGCCGGCCGCATTGATGCGCGGCGCCATCATGAAAGACACGTGAAAGCTGTCGAGGGTCCGTCCCGTCAGACCGCACGCCTCGATCAACGCGTCGAGGCCGGCGCTGTTGGGCCCGGCGGTCAATCCGGCCAGCCCCACGCGCGCGATGATGCGGTTCTCCCCCATCAGCGGCACGACGTCGGCCAGCGTGCCGATCGCGGCCATCTTGATGAAATTCGGCAGCAGCTCTTCGCCGCGGCCGCTCTGCTGCAGCAGGCCCTGCACCACCTTGAGCGCCACGCCCACGCCCGCGAGGTGCTTGTCGGGATACGCGCAGTCCGTGCGCTTCGGGTTGATCACCGCCAGCGCGTCCGGCAGCGCGGCGTCGGGCTCGTGGTGATCGGTGATGATCAGATCCACGCCCAGCTCGCGCGCGCGCCTTGCCGCGTCCGCCGCCCGGATGCCGCAATCCACCGACACGATCACCCGCGCGCCGGCGGCATGGAGCCGCTCGATCGTCGCCGGCTGCAGGCCGTAGCCATCCCGCACGCGCTCCGGGACGAAATGCGACACGTCGGCGCCCAGCACTTCGAGCGCCCGGCGCAGCATCACGGTCGACGTGATGCCGTCCACGTCGTAGTCGCCGTGAATGGCGATGGCCTCGCGCCGCGCCACGGCGCCGAGCAGGCGGTCGACCGCCACGGACATGCCCGCCAGACGAAACGGATCGTGCAGCTGGGACAGCCGCGGATCCAGAAAACCCCTGGCGTCTTCCACGGTCGCCAGTTCGCGCTGCGCCAGCAGCCGGCCGATCACCGGCGGCACGCCGAGTCCGGCGGCAAAGGCCTGGCCGCGCGCTTCGTCCGCGGGCTTGTCTTCCCAGATGACGCGCTGCATCAGGCCGGCGCGCTCTCGGGCGCCGGCTGCGGCTCGACCACCATCAGCCCGACATCGCCCATGTGGCGGAACTTGCGGTAGCGCTCGTCGAGGCGCGCCGCGGACGTCATCGCCTGCAGCTCGTCGAGGTGCCGGCCGATCGCTTCGGTGATCAGCGCCGCCGCCTCTTCGTAGTCGTTGTGCGCGCCGCCGACCGGCTCCTTGACGATCTCGTCGATCACGTGCATGGCCAGCAGGTCCGGCGCCGTGATCTTGAGCGCCTCGGTGGCCTCAACCTTCTTCTTGGCGTCGCGCCACAGAATGGACGCGCACCCTTCCGGCGGGATGACGCTGTACATCGAGAACTCCTGCATCATCACGCGGTCGCCGATGGCGATGCCCAGCGCGCCGCCGCTGCCGCCCTCGCCCGAGATCAGCACGACGATCGGCGTGTCGAGCAGCGCCATCTCGCGCAGGTTGACGGCGATCGCTTCCGCCACGCCGCGCTCTTCGGACTCGGCGCCGGGGTACGCCGCGGGCGTATCGACGAACACGATCACCGGCCGTTTGAACTTCTCGGCCATCTTCATGACGCGCAGCGCCTTCCGGTACCCCTCGGGGCGTGCGTAGCCGAAGTTGCGGTGGATCTT
>JAKALV010000070.1 GCA_021824055.1 Acidobacteriota bacterium | reverse complement strand
AGATGTTGTTCGACAGCTCTCCCTGTGTCATGCCTTCCCGCATGGTCTTGAAGGCGGCCTGGTAGGCGGCGATCGTCGCGTCGTTGGCGCGCTGCATCAGGGCGATCTCGGCCTTGGTCTTGTAGATGCGGCACCCGGCGGTCACCGGCGTGGCGTCCACGATCTCGAATCCCGGCGCGGCCTTGCGCACGCCGTCGGCGATGAAGAACCGCACGCGTTCTTCCATGCCGATGCGATGGTGCGTCACACGGCGGTCGCGCACGATGCCGGCGATCACGGCGTAGGGACTCTCGTCCTCCTGCCAGGTCCGCACTTCCGAGCCGTACTGCTTCTTCAGCAGCTCCCCGGCGCGCTCCTCTTCGAACCTGGGGCAGACGTACGCGACATCGCCCCTGGCTGGAATCACGACGCCGAACGTGCGCTCGCTCTGGCCCCAGCGCATGTCGACGTAGTAGAACATCGACGCCGTGCCCTCCATGAAGATCGCGTCGATCTTCTGCTCGGCCATCAACTTCTGCGCCTTGGCGATGCGCGCCTTGCGCTCGTCCACGCTGATCGGCACGATGCCGCCCGTCATCGGCGTCAGTGCCGCAAGCTCCGGGTGGAGCGCGTCGCCCGCCGGCGCCTTGCCCGCGTCGCCCGCGCAACCCGCGATCGCCATCGCGCCGCCGCCCGCCGCGGCCGTTCCCAGAAACTGTCGTCGATTGATCCGCATGTGCCTGCCTCCGGCGCACAGTGTAGTGGGTCGGCGCGCCAAGATCACGAGCGATTCACCATGAAGACATGAAGGGCGATGAAGGAAGTTCTTCGAGACGAAGAGGGCCTGGTGGCCCGGCTACGCCGGGCAAGCGGAAACAAGGAGAGGCGAGAACGAGAGAGCCGAGGCGGTCTGACGGCTCTCTTGTTCTCGCCTCTCCTTGTTTCCGCCGGCCGCCGGAGACGGCCGCCAGGCCCTGCGGTTTGCGGAGCCCTTCTTCATGCCTTCATGGTGAGAGTTTTCTGAACTTCGCGTCGGTTGCGGCTACGGGTTCGCCACGTAGCTCTTGCGCGTGCGCACGGTCAGGCCGGGGACGTTCACCCGTACTTCGAGCTTGTGGAGTTTGCCGTCGAGCGTGCCGGGTGAGAAGCCGAGCACGTACTGGCTGTGCAGTTCCTCGGCCACGCGCTTGAAGCTGGCGTCGAGGTCGTCGGTCCACTGCAGCTCGGCGTACCCGCCCCCGGTTTCATCCGCGATTTTCCGCAGCCCGGCGTCGGGTTTCTCGAGATTGCGCGCTAAAGGAGACCGGCCGCCGTCCTTCAGGCCCCAGCAGCCGATCGCGTAGACCATGAATTCTTCCTGCTGGGCGCGCCGCATCGCGTCCTTCAGCTTCAGCCGGCTTTGCGAGTCTTTGCCGTCGGTAAACACCAGCACCACGCGGCGTCCGGGGCGGCCGGCCAGCGTGTCCATGGCCACGTCCACGGCATCCCAGAGCGGCGTGCCGCCGCCGGGCCGCAGCCGCTCCCTCACAAACCGCGCGAAATCGTTCGTATCGTTCGTGAACGCCGGGCTCAGGACGATGCGGCCGCCGAACGTGCCGAGCCGCACGCGATCGTCCGGCGTGAGATACGACACCAGCGCCATCGTCGCGTTGCGCACGAGGCCCACATTGGCCAGCATGCTGCCGCTCGTGTCGAGCATGACCGCCATCGTGATGGGCTGCGGATCGTTCGCGAACAGCGCGATCGGCTGCGGCTTGCCGTTGTCGAGGATCGTGAAGTTCTCTCTGGCGAGATTGGTGACCAGCCGCCCGCCGGCGTCGATCGCCGTGGCGTAGATGGCCACCGTTCGCGCGCCCGACTTGAACGCCTGCTGGGCGCCGGCCAGCTGCGCACCCAGAACAAGGAGGGCCAGCGTGAGCGCGTCCCGCGAACTCCGAACTCTTGACACCGGACTCTGGACTCTGGACCCTGGACTCTACTGATTCGCCAGGTAGCTCTTCCGCGTGCGCGCCTTCAGTCCGGGCTGCTTCACGCGCACTTCGATCTTGTGAATCTTGCCGTCGAGCTTCTCGGGCGAGAACCCGAGCACGTACTGGCTGTGCAGTTCGTTGGCCACGCGCGTGAACGTGGAGTTCAGGTCCGTCGTGCCGTTCAGCTCGAAGTACCCGCCGCCGGTTTCCTCCGCGATCTTCCGCAGGCCGCGATCCGGCCTCTGCGTGATGCCGCCGCCGGGCGTGCCGCGCAGGCCGATGCCGTAGATCATGAATTCCTCGGCGAGAGCGCGCTTCTGGCAGTCGCCAAGGCTCTTGCGGCTGATGTTGTCGTCGCCATCCGTGAAGAGCAGGACGACGCGGCGGCCGTCGAGGCCTTCCATCGCGTCCATGCTGCGATCGGTCGCGTCCCAGAGGGCGGTGGGATTCCCGAAATCGATGTCGTTGTGAATCGCGTGGATGAGCTCGTCGCGGTCGCTGGTGAATTCGGGGGGCGTGATGATGATCTTGTCGCTGAAGCTGCCGATGCGCGCCTTGTCGCCGGGCAGCATGCGCAGCACGAACTGCTCCGCGCCTTCTTTCAGGTTGTCCATCTGGAACGTCATGCTGCCGCTCGTGTCGAGCATGACGACCACCGTGATCTTCTGGATTTCGTTGGCAAAGAGCGTGATCGGCTGCACGACGCCGTTGTCGAACACCTCGAACTCGTCGCGCTGCAGGTCCGGCACCAGCCGGCCCGTGCCGTCGATGACCGTCGTGTAAAGCGGCACCGTGCGCGTGCCCGACTTGAACGTGGCGCCCTGCTGCGGAGTCTGCGGGGTCTGTGGCGCCGCGAGGACAGCCATTCCGCTGATGAGGACAGCGGCACCGACGAACAAGCGCAATGCCCGGGTCATGCGTTCATCTTAAGCAAGAACGAGACCCGGGCACTGCCTATTCGCGATCGACTACCGCATCCAGATGTCGTCCAACACGACAACCGACGTCGTCAGCGTCTGGCCGCCGACCGTGAGACGCACCGTGTAGGTGCCGGGCGCGACGAGCGCGCCGCCACCGCCACCGCCGCGGCCGCCGCCCGAGACGAACGGCACGCCGGATCCGGCCGCGCCACGTCCTCCGGCACCGCCGCCGCGCGCCGGCGGCATCGTCTGTCCGCCTGCGCCACCCACGACCGCCGCTTTGGCGGCCGCCGCTTCGTACGCCGCCTGTCCCGCGGCGATTTCCGCCGGCGTCAGGTTGGTCGGTGCCGCGCCGCGGCCACCCGCGCCGCCGCGCCCGCCGAACTGGCCGCCGCCGGCCGGGCCCGCGCCGGTCATGTTCCACTGCACCCGGTTCATGCCGGCTTTGGCCGGCGCCGTCACGGTGGACACCACCTGGCCCTGCGCGTTCAACACCTCGAACTTCGCATCGCCCATGTCGGACGGCGCCCAGAAGCTGAACGCCGTGCCGCCCTGCGGATTCTCGCCGCGGAACTGGCGCGCCGTCACCCGGCGCGTCGCGGTGAGGTCGGTCTTCCATTCAACGGCCGGCCGAGGATCGAAGAGCTTGACCGTGGCGCCGGGCGCCGCCGCCAGCTGCTCGAGCGGCGTGATGTCGTCCGCGATCCACAGCGAGCGGCCGTGCGTGGCGACGATCAGGTCGCGATCGCGCGGGTGGATGAGGATGTCGTCCACGCGCACCGTGGGCATGCCGGTGGAGAAGAGCTTCCACGACGCGCCGCCGTCGAGCGAGACGAACAGGTTGAACTCGGTGCCGACGAACAGCAGGTTCGGGTTCACCAGATCTTCACGCAGCGCGTTGATGTTGCCTTTCGCCGGCAGGTTGCCCGTCACATTCGACCACGTCTTGCCGTAGTCGGTCGTCTTGAACAGGTACGGCTTCCAGTCGTCATTGCGATGGTTGTCGAGCGCCACGTACGCGGTGGCGGGATCAAAGTGCGACGGCTCGATGCGGGAGATCTGCACGAAGCCTTTCGGCGCCCCGCTGATGTTGCCGATGACGTTGGTGAACGTCGCGCCGCCGTCCTGGCTCAGCTGCAGATTGCCGTCATCGGTGCCGACCCAGATGACGCCCGGCCGCGAGGGGGATTCGCGCACCTGCGTGGCCACGGAGTTTTCGCCGTAGCCGTCGTGTTTCGACGCCATCGGCGCGTTGCCGGGCACGCCCATGATCGGCATGCCGAAACGATCCGCGTTCTTCGTCAGATCCTGCGGGTTCATCGTCCACGTGTCGCCGCGGTTGTTCGACTTGAAGAAATACTGGCCCGCGATGTACACCGTGGACGGATCGAACGGCGACAGCTCGAAGGGCGCGTTCCAGTAGAAGCGGAACGCGTCGATCTTCGCGGGCTGATTGGTCACGTTGCCCACGCCGCCGCCCCGGCCGCTCGCCGGAGCCGCGCCGCCAGGCGCGTTGGCGGAGGCGGGCGTCACCGTCGCGCGCGGCCGAATGCTCGTCTGCGTGCCGTTGCGCAAGTCGTAGCGCGTCATCGACGCGTTCTGCGCCTCGCCGTACGCGATCATCCAGTCCGTTGGATCCTGCCGCGTGTAGAAGCCGTCACCGCCGGCGATCGTGTACCAGTCGGTGTTCACGGCGCCGAATTGCGCGCGCACCGCGCTCGGTCCGCACCACGCCTGATTGTCCTGCAGGCCGCCGCACACCCAGTACGGGCGGCGCATGTCGGCCGACACCTGGTAGAACTGCCCGAGCGCCATGTCGTTGTGGTAATCCCACGTGAAGCCGCCGTCGTTGCTGATGTCAAGGCCGCCGTCATGACCCACCGCCACGACGCGCGGGTCCTTCGGATTGATCCAGATCGCGTGATAGTCGCCGTGACCCGTGCCCGAGAGACCGTTCCATGTTTTGCCGCCGTCGAACGACATCTGCGCCTGCGCGCCGCCCTGAATCAGCTTCTTGTCGTTGACCGGATCCACGCGGATCTGGCTGTAGTAGATCGGGCGATTGCTCGTGTTCGTCATGAACTGCCATGTCTTGCCCGCGTCGTCCGAACGCCACACGCCCGAACGGTCCGGGCCGTTGCGCGAGCCCGGCTCGCCGCAGCACGGCACGCCGGGCTTCGGCGCCAGGCCGTCATCGCCGACGTTGACGGCGATGCCGCCTTCGGCGCCCACTTCCGCGATGACGTAAAGCGTTGTCGGTTTCGCGCGGAAGATCGAGATGCCGATGCGGCCGAGGATGCCGTCCTTCGGCGCGGGGAAGCCGCCGCCCGTGATCCTGGTCCACGTCTCGCCCGCGTCCATCGACTTCCACAGGCCGCTGCCCGGGCCGCCGCCGTTGACGCCCCACCAGGTGCGGCGCCGCTGATACGAGCTCGCGTAGAGCACCTTCGGGTTCACCGGATCGATCTGCACGTCGTTGAAGCCCGTGTCGTTGTCGATGAACTTCGTGAGCTTCCAGTTCTTGCCGCCGTCGATGGACTTGTACAGACCGCGATCCGGATTCGGTCCGAACAAATGGCCCACCGCCGCCACGTAGACGATGTCGGGGTTGACCGGGTTGACCGCGATGCGGCCGATCGACTGCGTGTCGACGAGGCCGAGATTCGTCCACGTCTTGCCGCCGTCGCGCGTGCCGTACACGCCGCCGCCGATCGACGAGCTCTGCCGATTGTTCGGCTCGCCCGTGCCGACATAGACGATGTTGGGATCGCTCGGCGCGATCGCGATGTCGCCGATGGACGTCACCGGCATCTCGTCGAAGAGCGACAGCCAGTGATTGCCGGCGTCGGTGGATTTCCAGAGGCCGCCGGTCGCGAATCCGAGATACATCGTCATCGGATCTTTCTCGGCGCCTTCGATGTCGTCGAGGCGGCCCATCATCACGGCCGGGCCGATGGAGCGGAACTTGAAGCCCTGCAGCATCGGGTCGCTTGACGCGTTCACGACCTTTGCGGCAGGTGCGGGCGGGGCGGGTTGTTGCGCGGCGAGTACGCCGCCAACGAGCACGCACGCTCCGACGATCAGGAGCAGGCGAGAGGACGACTGTTTCATGAGGGGGCACTCCTTCGAAGAGAAAGCTGAGGGAGATAGTAGAGCAGTACAGCGTCGATGAATCTGGCTATCTGTGATCTGGTTAGCTGGTTATTGGATTGGTCTATCGGCTTATCGGGTTATTGATCGGGTTATTGGTTATTGATTGGGCTATCGGCTATTGGGTGTCCGCAGCGTGGCCCGCACGAATGCCGCCGGCGGGTTGTGCGCGGTGGCGAGGCTGTAGGCCTTGGCGAGGAGTTCCTTGGCCTTGTCGGGTTGTCCGAGCTTCTCGTACGTCGTGCCGAGCAGCCAGTGCATGAACGGGTCGTTCGTGTTGCCCGGCGTTGCAAGCGCCTTCGTCAGGTCGGTTTCGGCGGTCTTCAGGTCATTGAGATACAGCGCCACGTAACCGGTGAGGTACGGGAAAAAGCGCTCCTGCGCCGCGGCCATGGTTGGGTCGGCGTCGAGGATGCGGCGGGCCTCGGCAACCTGGCGACGCGCTTCGGCGGCATTGCCGCGGCGCGCGGCCAGGCGCGCGAGGGCGTGGGCCGTACGGTACTCCCACAGGCTGGCCGGGTGCGTTTTCGGCGCCGGCTCCTTGAGGCCGAGCTCGCGGCCGAGCCGGTAGTATTTCTCGGCGATGTCGAGCTTGCCAAAATCGATGCAGACGCGCGCGCCCTCGTTGGCCATCTCGCCTTCCTGATAGAAGGCGTTCTGCGGTTCGGCCTGCTCGCGCGTGACCCAGTAGGCGATCACCATGTCTTCGTACTTCACCGTGTTCGCGCAGTCGCCATCGAACGCGTACGACATCGCGATGCCGCGCAGCGCCGCGGCCTTCGCGGCCGGATCCGTGGCGGCGTCGGCGATGCGCTGAAAGATCGCGCGCGCGTCCGCCGTGGCGCCGAGCGTGTCCAGCAGATTCGCCGCCGCGGCCGATGCGGGGTTTGCCTGCGCCTCCCGGCGAACCGCGGCCAGCGCATCGGCCGTCCGCCCCTCGCGCAGCGCGGCCCGCGCCGCGCGGATGTTCTCCGACGGATTGCCGCCACGCGCGCCTTGCGCTGCGGGACTGGCGGACAACGCCAGAAGACAGCCGGAAACAACCAGGGCGGCAGTAATCGAGGAGCGCATTGACGTGACCTCCACCCGACATTCTACTCAGGGTCAGGAGTCCCGGGCCAGAAAGACCGCCGCGCCTCACGCGTCGATCCGATGGTGGCGCTGCATCAGCAGTAGCCGCCTCAGCACATCGATCGCGCGGTCCTGTTCGATGAAGAACGGGCTGGTGGCCACCGTGATGAGCGCCGCCCCGGGCAGATGCGCCGCAACGAACCGCCGGGCCAGATCGAAATCGATGTACGACATCTCCGGCGCGAAGAAATCGAGATCGATGTTCAAGATCTTGTTCGCGCGTGCGACGAACCTGACGTCTGTCAGCGCTTCTCCGCTCGTCACGAACTGAATCTCGCCGATCAGTCCGGCCCGCTGCGCGGGAACGATGTAATTGCCCACGTTCAGGTGGACGTTGGTGTAGTCGAAGGCATCCTCGAGCGTCTTGCCATCGTAGAGCCGCTCGGGGATTCGCGTGTCCCGGTGTTGATCCAGGTGAATCAGCGTGGCGCCGCGCTCGAGCCGTCCGCGCTCGATCGCCTCGCACCAGAAATAGAACGCATGGTTGTGGTTGTCGACGATGACGGCGGGAACGCCGCCGATGTCGGCGCGCACCAGATGGGCCAGACCCGGACACGACTGCAGCGTGCCGTGCTCGTCGAAGTCTTCAAAGACGATGTCCTGGCCCGCTTTCACGTCGGCCAGCGTGCCGTCCATGAGCGACGGCACCCACAGCGACGGCGCGGTCCCGCGGCGTTCGTGCGAGAAGGCGTTGTTGCCGACCGGTCCTTCGATCCGAAACGGCTGCGAATAGTCGCGAGGCATCAATATCCCAATCACCAGATTCCAATAACCAGCCAACCAGCTAACAAATAGCCAGATTCAGGCTATCTCTCAGTGGCCATCCAAATGCCTTCAAGCAGTGTCACCGCGCCCGCCTGGTCGCCGCCCTGAGCCAGCATGACCGCCCCGGCGAGGAGACTTACGGTCAGAATAAGGGCTGCACGAACCTTACGAACCTTACGAACCTCACGAACCGCCATATAGGGACCTCGGTCAGTCATACAAGGTCCGATGGGAGAGCGCTTACGTCGATCCTTGTGGTTTTCGATCTTGATGGCACGCTGATCGACTCGCGTGCGGACCTCGCGGCCAGCACCAATGACACGCTGGCTTCCTACGGGGCGCCTCGCCTGCCGGAGGATCAGGTCATCACCTTTGTCGGCGAGGGGGCTCGGACGCTCGTGGCGCGCGCGCTGGACGCCGCCGCGCTGCCGGCCGCGCTCCTCGATGAAGCGCTCGCGCGATTTCTCGAGATCTACGGCGGACGGCTCTTGGAACAGACGCATCTGTACCCGGACGTCGATACCGTGGTGGAGCATGCCGTGTCGGCCGGCGCGTCGCTTGGCGTGATCACCAACAAACCGCAGGCGCCCACCGACCGGCTGCTGCATGCGTTCGGTCTATCGCCGCACTTTCACTGGGTGATCGGTGGCGACACCACGTTTGGGCGCAAGCCCGACCCGGCCAGCTTGATCTGGATGATGAACGAAGCCGGTTTCGAGCCGGCGCGGACGCTGTTTGTCGGTGATTCGCCGGTTGATGCCGACACGGCGCGGAGGGCCCGCGCCAACTTCTGCCTGGCCGCGTACGGCTTCGGACAATTACGACAGCCGACGTCGCTCCTGCCCGGCGAATTCAGAGCGGACAGTGCGGCCGAGATCGCGCGCGCGATCGATGAGGTGCGCGCGCGATGAATGGGCTCGCCGCGCTCCTTGCCGCCGCAGTTCTGACAACGGCGCCGCGGTTGACGCCGCCGCCCGGGCCGTCGCCGCTCGTGATCCGCGCGGCATCGCGCGCGATGCAGCCGGGCGAGCTCGTCGTGCTGACGGTGTCGTCGGCCGCGTCGCTGACCGCGGTGCACGCGCGCGCGTTCAATACGGACATCACGGGATTTGCCGTTGGCCAGAATGACCCGCACCGATGGCGCGTGCTGATCGGCATCGACCTCGACGTCGCGCCCGGGCGTCACCCCGTGGTCGTCACCGCCTCGACGACGGCCGGCCCGCTCGAGTCAACGTACGAGCTCGTCGTGCGGCCCAAGAAGTTTCCGACGCGGCGGCTCTCGGTGAACGAGGCCATGGTGAATCCGCCGCCGAGCGTTCAGCCGCGCATCGCGGCCGAGACGAAAGAGCAGCAGGCGATCTGGGACGCGCCCGCGCCCGAGCGATTGTGGACCGCGCCGTTCGTGCGGCCGGTGCCACAGGCGGCCAACTCGGCATTCGGCACGCGCAGCGTGTTCAACGGACAGCCGCGCGGCGCGCACGGCGGCGCGGACTTTCGGAGTCCCGCCGGCACGCCCGTGAAAGCGCCCAACGCGGGCCGCGTGGTGCTCGCCAAGGATCTCTACTTCGCGGGCAACACCGTGATCATCGATCACGGTCTTGGCGTGTTCTCATTTCTGTGCCACTTCTCGAAGATCAACGTTGCGGTTGGTGACATGGTCACGCCGGGCCAAATTGTCGGACTGGTCGGCGCAACGGGCCGCGTCACCGGCGCGCACTTGCACTGGACCTTGCGTGTGTCCGGCGCGCGGGTGGATCCGCTGGCGCTGTTGGTGCTGCTGGGACGATAAGTCCCGCGCTACTATCCGAGTGAGCGGCGGTTGAGAGCGATGTCGAGCGCGTGTCCCGTGTGTCAATCGAGCCGGTCCCACTTGAAGTTCGAGCTGCCTCCCGACCGGGTGGTGCAGTGCGAGGACTGCGGCATGGTGTTCGCCGACGCGACGCGATTCGCCGGCAGCGGACGGAGGGCGCAGCGCAATCTGTACAACCAGGACTACTACAACAGCGCGTACGCATCACGCGGCTACCTGGATTACCCGGCCGAATTCTCCAGCCACCGCGCCACCTTTGCCGCACGTCTCTGCGAGACCGAGCGCCGGATCGGCCGCAAGGGACGCCTGCTCGATATCGGCTGCGCGTTTGGACATCTGGCGAAGACCGCGACGGACCTGGGGTGGGACGTGTTCGGAACTGACATCTCCGGTCACGCGCTTCGGCACGCGCGCGTGGACCACGGCGCGCGAGTGTTCTTGAGCGATCTCCGCCATCTACCTGTGAAGAACGGCCTGTTCGACGTCATTACTCTCTACGACGTGATCGAGCACTTCTCCGAGCCAGGCGAATTGCTGGCCGGCGTGTTGCCGCTGCTGAGGCCGGACGGTCTCCTGCATCTCACGACGCCCGATGTCGCCAGCCTGTCCGCACGCCTGATGGGGCGCCGGTGGTACCACTACAAGTCGCCCGAGCACCTCGTGTATTTTTCGCCTGCGACGCTCACGCGCGCGCTGAGAACGGCGGGCTTCGATGTCGTTGGCCTGGACCGCGCGCCCAGCCGCATGTCGGTCATCAGCATTCTGCGACGCATGCGGCGCTACTCGCGCTTCGCCGCCACGTCCGCGATCCGGATCGCCCGAGTTCTGGGCTGCTCGGAGCGCATTCTCACCCTGCACATCGGCGAATTCCAGGCATGGGCGCGACCGCGCAGCCGCGAGCTGTTGGAAACACCATCGGCCGGGCCGCGACTCCCAGAGTCACGAACCCGGCCGGCAGCGGCGCGTGGCGCGACCACGCGCTGAACTTACTTGATCAACAAAGATACGGACTTGAGGAACGCCTCCCAGTCCGCGTTCATCTTCGCCAGGTCCGCGGTCACTTCCTTGATGCGCAACAGTTCGCCGGCGGTCGGCGGGCCAGGCGCCTGTCCCACCGATCCCGACAACGACTGGATCTCTTCACGCAACCGTCCCTGAATGCGGTAGCCCTGTTCACCCGGCAACCGGCCCATGCGGAAGCGGAAATCCTTCGCTTTCTCGAGCGCCGCAGCTGCGGCCGGGTTCGAGGCGGCCGCCGCGGTCAACTGCCGCACGACATCGTCGGCTCTCGCCACCATGCCGCCGATCTGCTCCGCCATCGCGTGGAGCTTCAGGCCCTCGTTGAGTTGTGACTGCAGGTCGGCAGCCGTCACGGTGATGCGCGGATCCATCTGCAGCGCGATCGGGCGCTTCAATGTCTGGCCCGCGGCCGTCAGCGTCACCGTGTAGGTGCCGGGCAGCGCGTACGGCGCGCCGCCGCCACCGCGTCCGCCACCACCACCGCCACCGCGCGCTCCGGCCGGCGCACCAGCAGCTCCTGCGCGTCCTGCGCCACCTGCGCCACCTGCGCCACCTGCGATGGCGGGCGGGTCGTAGCGCATGTCCCACATCACGCGGTTCACACCGGGCTGACCGTTGGCGTTGATCGTGCGGATCACCTTGCCGGCCGCGTTCGCGATCGTGATCTTCGCCGGCCCCGCGCTCTTCAGGTAGTAATCGATCATGCCGCCCGGCGCGGGGTTCTGGCCCGTGTACTCCTTGCTGCCGAGCGGGTTGTCGCGGCCCCACGTCTGCCAGCGCACCGCGGGTGGACCGTCGAACAGGAACGCATCCGTCTTCATGGCGGCGGCCAGCTGCCTGAGCGGCTGGATGTTGTCCATGATGTAAAGGCCGCGGCCGTGCGTTGCCATGATCAGGTCGTTCGTGCGCGGCTGCACCAGCAACTCCATCACCGGCGCCGCTGCGAGGCCGTCGCGCAGGCTCACCCACAACTTGCCGTCGTTCCACGACGCGTACACGCCGAGCTCGGTGCCCAGGAAGAGCAGTCCGCGCTGTTTGATGTCGGAACGGACGACGTGCACGTAGCCCTTCTTCGGCAGATTCGATGTGATCTCCGTCCATGTCGCGCCGTAGTCGGTCGTCTTGTAGGCGTGCGGTCCGAAGTCGTTGTCCTGATGACGATCGAACGCCACGTAGGCTTCGCCCGCCGCGAACGGCGATGCGTCGATGTTCGGCACCCACGAGTTGGGCGGCAGGCCGTGAATGTTCTTCACCACGTTCGTCCACGTCTTGCCGTTGTCCTTCGTCACCTGCACGTTGCCATCGTCGGTCCCCACCCAGATCACGCCCGCGGTCACCGGCGATTCCGAGATCGCGACGATCGTGCAGTGGAACTCGGCCGCGGTGTTGTCGGTGACGATGTCGCCGCCGGAGGATTGCTGTTTCGACTTGTCGTTGGTGGTGAGGTCGGGACTCATCACCGTCCATGACTGTCCGTGGTTGATCGTGCTGAACAGCACGTTACCGCCGAGGTAGATCTTCTTCGGGTCGTGCGGCGAGCGCACGATCGGGGTGTTCCAGTTGAAGCGGTACTTGTAGTTGGCGATCGCGCTGCCCGTCGAGCTCAGGTCCTTCGGGTACGGCGGGTTCTGCCGGCTCGCGTTCGTCTTCATGTTCATGACGTACGTCTGGCCGCCCTGCGAATCGGAGTACACGATCCAGGGTTCGGCGATGTTCTGCACGCCTTCGAAGCCGTCGCCGCCGCTGATGGTGACCCAGTCGCGCTTGCGGATGCCTTCGGTGGACGTCACCATGCTCGGTCCGCACCACGTGCCGTTGTCCTGAAGCCCGCCGCACAGCGTATACGGTTTCTGCAGGTCGTAACTCACGTGGTAGAACTGCGCGAACGAGAAGTTGTTCAGCACGTCCCACGTCTCGGCGCCGTCGTACGAAATCTGGAAGCCGCCGTCGCAACCTTCGAGAATGCGCTTCGGATTCTTCGGGTCGATCCACATCGCCTGGTTGTCGCCGTGCAGGCCCTGG
>JAKALV010000069.1 GCA_021824055.1 Acidobacteriota bacterium | reverse complement strand
CGCCCGCCGTGACGCGATCACCGGTCCTGGCTTTGATGGTGTAGTCGGCCGTCACGTATGCGCTGTCAGGGCCGATCAGGTGGGGCACGACGTTGGTGTGCGTGAACTCGAGCCCTTCAAAGCTCTTCAGCTCGGGACCGAGGTGCGTATCGCGATAATTCCTCCAGCCCTCATTGATGCCTCCGCCTTCGAAGACGGTGGTCTCGGCCGCGTACATCGACGCGAGCGTGTCCATGTTCTTGCCGACGAAGGCCGCGTCGTACGCTTTGAAGAACGCGACGAGTTCCGCCTCCGCCGGCTTCATCGCGCGCGCCTTCAGCGTCATCGAACACACCGGGCACTCTCCGGCTCTGGCGTCGACGACGTTCGGGTGCATCGAGCACGTGTACAGTTCGGTGGCGGCCTGGCGCGCTGAAGTGCCGGCGGGTGCGATCACCAGCGACGCCACGATCATGGCAAATGCAATTGCTCTGGCTGCTTTCATCGGTCTCTCCTCAGGTCTAACGAACGGCGAGCGCGCTTCGAAGGGCACTTGCCGCCATCCACGCGCGATCCATGGCGTCAAGGTATTGAGCGGTCATTTCGAACAGCGTCCGCTGAGCCTGCAGCACGGTGGGGTAGGCGGCCGCCATCTCTCTGTACTTCGCCAACTGGAGGTCGTACGCCCGCTCGACGCGCGGCAGCACGGTTCCGCGATAGGTCTCCGCCAGGGTCCGGGCGCTGTCGTACCGGGCAAACACGTCCGCGAAGCGCGCGGTCAGATCGAGGCGCGCCTCGTCCACCACGGCGTCCGCGCCCAGGGCCCGTGATGTGGCCGAGGCGATGCCGGCGCGATTGCGATTGAAAAGTGGAATCGAGAGGCCCGCCTCCACGCCGTACTGCGGGCCAATGGGGCGCCCGCCGCTGTATTCACGGGTGGTCCCGGCGTCGGCGCGCAAGAACAGGTCGGGGCGTGTGGCGCGCTTTTCGATGTCGATCGCGGCGCGGGCCGACGCGGCCCTGTCGGCGGCTTCCCGCAGCGCGCCGTTGTCTGCCAGCACTTGCGCCAGCATTGTCTCGCGGTCGAATACGGGCAGCGCATCGCTGATGTGCGAAGCCAACGGCTGCGGTGTGAGCGCAGCGTCCGCGGCGGCGGCCGCCAATTGCTGCCACGCCGCTCGCCGGGCCGTGCCGGCCGCCTCCAACTCGGCGCCGGCCACGGCCGCCTCAGCCTCCGATGTGAGGACATCCGGCTGATCGGCGACCCCAATGTTGAGCAGCTGTTTCGCAATCCCGGCGCTCTCGGTGGCGAGCGCGCTCAGGTGGGTCATGACCGCCACCCGCTCCTCGGCGACGACCACGGCGTAGTAACGTTCTCGGACGCCGGCCACGACCTGCTGGCGCGCGGCCGTCAGGGCGGCCTCCGCGACCGTCACGTCCCGGTTCCCCAACGCTCGCGACGCGGCGAGCTTGCCGCCGAGCGGAATCGTTTGCTGGACGAACCCCCCGAAGAATCCGCTCGGCGATTCGCGCGGCCGCAGTTCTTCCGTCGAGCCGCCGATCACCGGGTTGGGCCACGCGCCCATCTGGGCGGCGCGCTGGCGGGCCGCCGCGACATCCGCTTCCGCCCGGCGAATGGCCGGATGCCGTGTCAGCGTTTGCGCCTCGAGCGACGCGAGATCCAGCCCCGGCGTGGCCGGAGTTGTCATCGTCTGCAGCAGCATCAGCAGCCATGTCATCGCGCGGCCTCCGTGGTCTTGGCGGCGCGCAGCTGCTCGATCCTGGCGAACACGTCGGGCTCGACGACGCGCACGAGCGTCATCATGCCCATCATCGCGCCCGTCCAGTTCTCTCGGAGGCCGTAGAGTTCCGGCTTCTTGCCGGCCAGACCGTCCATGGGCATCCACATGTCCTGTGGATAGCCGGGCACGGTCGCGGAGGGCTGCGAGGGGTCGACCATCATCGGGCCAACCATGGCCACCATCTGGTTCATCATGTGATGCGGCAGATGGCAGTGCAGCATCCAGTCGCCGGCGTACTGCGCGACAAACTCGACGTCGCGGGCCTGCGCCACGCCGACAAGCACGGTGTTCTCGAAGAACGTGAACGGGCCGCCGGCGCGACCGGCTTCGGTGCCGGTGACCACGAACTGATTGCCGTGCAGATGAATCGGATGGTGGTCCATGCCCATATTGACGAAACGCAGCCGCACGCGCTCGCCGCGCTTCACGATCAGCGGCGTTGTTGCCGGGGCCGACTTGCCGTTCATCGTCAACCAGTTGAACTCCATGGATAGCGTGTTCGGCACCGTATTGTTCGGATGGATCATCCATTCCTGAAGAATGATGCCGAAGTCGCGATCCACAACGGGAGCATGTGCGGCCCGCGGGTGAATGATGAAGAGCCCGATCATGCCCATCATTTCCTGCATCGCCATGTGCGAGTGGTAGAAGAACGTGCCGTTCTGATGCAGCGTGAATTCGTAGGTGAACGACCCGCCGGGCGCGATGGGATCCTGTGAAATGCCCGGCACGCCGTCCATCGCGATCGGCACCTCGAGGCCGTGCCAATGCGGCGCGAATACCTCCGGCAACCGGTTCTCGACGATGATGCGGACGGTGTCGCCTTCGGTGACCTCGATCGTGGGGCCGGGAACGCTGCCGTTGAAACCCCACGCATCGACCACGCGGCCCGGGACGAATTCGGTCCGCACGGGCTCGGCGCGCAGGCGAAACACTTTGATGGCGCCGTCGCGTTCGAATGGCAGACGCGGCAGGTCCGGCGTCACCACCGGAACCGCGACGGTTGGCGCGACGGCTGGTGTCCTGGCCGGGCGCGGCGCCGGCGCGAGCGCCGCGGTTGCGGCGGGCGACGCGGCGGACGCGATACCGGCCGTCAGGGCAAACTGACGGAAGAATGTTCGACGACTTGAAGACACGACTCACCTCACAGAGCAATGGAAACGACGAACTATTGCCGAGCGGGGCGGGCGTTCAGATACGAAGAACGGAATTGCCGGGAGAGATCGGAGGCGAGATGCTGCCGCTACGATCAGCGGCGTACAGCAGCCGGCCCACGCATGGCGCAGCCGCCGCCACGAGGCCGGCTGTCTGATGCGGAGCGGCGGGCGAGGAAAGATAGCGGTGGGAGGAGAGTTCGGCGACAACGGCCGGGTCCTGCCCGTGGGCACCGCACTGATCTTCCTGCTGAATCGCCGGGCCTTCTCCTGGCGCCATCGACTCGTGGCAATGCGGGAACTGCGCGTTCGCGGCGGGCTGAATGTCATCGGCGGCGCAAGCGATTTCGCACCATATGCGCAGACCGGGGGCTGACACGACGCCCACCAGAACCGCGACTGCCGCCCATCGACGCATATTAAGAGGCTAGCACAAAGGAAACGTCTTGGGGAATTCTCAGCAATAGTGCGAAGTTCTACGCAGCTGGGACGGAGATTGCCTACCGTATGTACCCGAACGTCCTCAGAGTCAGCGGCACCGTTCTTGCTCCTTCTGCTCGCGGTCTATAAGTGAAGCCATTCGTTCGATCTCTACTCAGGACAAAGGACACGCTAATGCGCTCAAGAGTGAAACTACTTCAACTTGGTGCGGCTCTCATTGCCGCCGCCGTATTCGCCGCGCCGATCAGTGCACGACAGGGCATGGGCATGGGCCAGGGCCAGGGCATGGGACAGGGCATGCAGGGCATGCAGGGCATGCAGAGTTCGATGTCAACCGATCAGATGATGCGGAATATCGACACGATGATGTCCAACCTCTCGACGATGACGAAGGACTTTGCGGCGTTGCATCAGCAGATGGCCGATCACCAGCAGATGTCGGGCTCGATGCAGCAGATGTTCGATCAGATGCGTCAGTTTCATGGCCAGATGAACGTGATGATGAAGAATCAGGATCTCATGCACAACGAGGCGTCCATGAAGGCGTTTCAGCAAGCGGGCGACGACTTCCAGAAGATGGGCAAGGCGTTCGAGTCGATGCTGAAGAACATGAATCAGGCGATGAAGGGCATCAAGTGACGCAACGAGTGAGCCGCTCGTTGCTTGCCGCGGCGGTTGTCGGTGCGATCGCCCTGACAGTACCGCTGGCCGCGCTGGGACAGACGACCGTTTCTGCCGGCGCGAGCGTTCGTGTGTTGACCGGGACGTTCGGCGGAACTGAGACGACGCACGTCGTCTTGGCGCCGGTCGTGCTGCGAGCTGACGTGCGGCGGTTCGAACTGTCTGTGACGGTTCCGTTCCTGAAGGTCGATTCCGGGACCGTCGCGCTTTCGCAGGCTGGCTTCATTCCGATGCAGGGCTCGATGTCGAGCGCGCCAAGCGCCGGCATGCCGATGGGCGGCGGAGGAATGATGGGTCGACCATGGACTGGCGGCACGGCGCCGGGGACGATAACCGCCGTGCCCTTCAGCGCCTCAGGTCCGGGCGATGTCGTCGCCAGCGCGGGCTACCGGGTTGTGGACCACTCGTTTTCCGGTGTGCAGGTGGTGGTCGGCGCCAGGGTGAAGTTGCCGACGGCCGACTCCACGGCCGGACTCGGCACCGGGAAGACGGATGTCGCCGGAGTGGTCACGCTTCGGAAGCGCTACGACGGCGGGTGGATGTACGTCGAGGGAGGCTATCTCGCGGTCGGGAAGGCTGCCGGAGCCGACCTCAGCAATGTCGCGCTGTGGAGTGCCGGCGTGGGCCGGCACTTGGCCGGGCGCTACTACGCGCTTGCCTCTGCCGCGGGCAGCACCGCGGTCGTGGCCGCGTTCGGGAGTCCCGCGGCGATCGGCGCGGGGTTGGGCGTCAAACTCGGAGAGCGTCTGGCGCTGACGGTCCTGCCGTCCATCGGGCTGTCGAACGCCAGCCCGAAGTACGGAGTCACCGTCGGGATCAGCAGCGATCTCCTGAGACGCTAGCGTGATCGCGTCGGGTGGTGGCGGGCGCCGCGTTGGCGGATCGTCGCTGATGGGAGTAAAGTAGAAGCCGATGTTCCGCCGTTTGGTCAGCGCAGTCGTCATGGTGGTCCTTGTGGCCCCCGCGATCGCGATGTGTGCCGGAACAACATCGTCGATGATCATGGCCGCGGCGAATCACGATTGCTGCCCGCAAGAAGTCGTGGCGGGGAGTGCGGTCGCGGCCTCGGCTCCCGTCATGAACGAATCGTGCTGCCGGATGTCCGACGACGCCGGGCAGCGCGTGCCGACCGAGGCCGCGCGCATCGCGACGGCGCCATTGAGCTCGGTCGCGCTGCCGTCCTGGTCCGGCGAAGTGCTCGGTAACACGCCCGCGGCGCAGGTCGTCACCGTGCCGCCGTCGTCCCATCACGTCCACCGACACCTCTTCCTCACTGTACTGATCATCTGATTCCGCTCGCATAACGACGTGTCACCGCAGCGCCGCCGCGCTGTGGCGACGTACGTGTGTGGTGGTGAGTGTTGATCGGTTGTGTGAGGTGATGGCAATGAAACGGTTCCTCGTGATGTGTGTACTGGCCTCGCTGTTTCCTACGAGCATGAGGGCGCAGCAGCCGGATGCGAAGGAGGCCGCGCCGACCCTGGCGGCGCTGGTCAGCGAGCTTGTCAAGAACAACCCGGATCTCGCGGTCGCGCGGCGCGAGATCGATATGCGCGTGGCCCGCATCGCTCCCGCGGGAGCGCCACCGGATCCCACGATTACCGCGGGGTTCATGGGCGGGTTCACGCGCCCGCCGTTCTTTCCGTCGAGTTCGACGGCGGAGGCCTTCCGGCAGATCAGCGTCGCTCAACAATTCCCGTATCCCGGCAAGCTTGCGCTGCGATCGCAAATGGCCGCGACCGATGCTGACGCGGCGCGCTGGACGCTTGCGGGTACCCAGTTACAGCTGGTGGCCGAGCTGAAGGCGACCTACTTCGACTATCAGCTGGCGACGCGCAGCCTCGCCATCGTGAAGCGCAATCAAGCCTTGCTCGATCAGTTTCGTCAGGTTGCCGAGGCGCGTTTCAGCGTCGGCCAGGCCATCCAACAGGATGTGCTCAAGGCGCAGCTTGAGATCTCGTCGCTGCTGGAACGCGTCACCGTGCTGGAGCGCCAGCGGGACACCTTGCGGGCCCGAGTGAATCAGTTGCTGAATCGCGCGTCGGACACGCCCATCAGCCCGGAACTGGCGTTCACGGTTGGGCCGGTGCCCGCCGACGTGTCCGCGCTCCGCGCGGAGGCGCAGCGGCAATCGCCCGCGCTCAAGTACGACGCCGAGCAGATCACGCGCTCGCAGCAACAGCTCTCGCTGGCGCGAAAAGAGACGCGGCCTGATTTCGGGATCAACGTCACGACGCGGCAACCGGTCGGGGGGATGCCGTGGATGTACGGCGTCGACATCATGGTGACGGTGCCGATCTTCTGGCAGCGCAAGCAGCGGCCCATGGTGGCTGAGGCGGCCGCGGGCCTCGACGCCGGACGCCGGCAGCGGGACAGCACGCTGGCACGCACGGATGCGGACGTGACCGAACTCTACCTGGACGCGACGTCGGCGCGGAAGCTGGAGGACCTCTACAGCGGCAGCATTCTGCCGCAGGCCCGCCTGGCGCTCGAATCATCGCTCGCGTCCTATCAGGTGGGCAAAGCGGAGTTTCTGACCGTGCTGACCAACTTCACGAGCGTGCTGAGCTACGAGATTGGTTTCGAAGAGCAGCGCACCAAGTACCACACGGCACTGGCGCGGTTGGAACCACTCGCGGCTGCTGAGTTCATCAAGTAGAGGAGACGCCCACCATGACTGCAACGACAATCTCAAAGCTGGCGCGCAACGCCGCCCTCGTGCTGGCGTCGCTCGCCGTGGGCGCCATCGGCATGTGGTTCGTGGTCGGCCGTCAGTCGACCGGCCGATCGGCGCCAACGACGGCCGCCACCGGCGGCCCGCCGGCGCCGCAGGGGCCGGCGTCCGGCGCCGCACCTGTGCCATTGTCAGGGGCCGATGATGCGGGCGTGCACATCTCGCCCGAACGACAGCAACTGATCGGTGTCCGCACCGTGAAAGTGGCGCGCCGCTCGATGGCGTCGACGCTTCGGACCGTCGGCGCCATCGCGTATGACGAGACACGCGTCGCCGAAATCCATACGAAGATTGCCGGCTGGGTTGAAGGCGTGTCCGTCGACTTCGTCGGCCAGCAGGTCCGCAAGGGCCAGCCGCTCTTCAAGATCTACAGCCCGGAGCTGGTCGCCACGCAACGTGAGTACCTCCTAGCGCTCAAGGCCGATCGCCAGCTCTCGGGCAGCGGGATTCAGGAAACGCGCGACGGAGCGCGCTCGCTGCTCGAGGCCACGCGGCAGCGCCTCCGTCTCTGGGACGTGACGGATGCGCAGGTCGATGCGCTCACGCGCTCCGGTGAACCGCAGCGGACGTTGACGGTCTACTCGCCTTCGACAGGCATCGTCCTCGAGCGCACCGCGTTCCCCGGCCAGTACCTCACGCCCGAGATGGCCGCGTTCAAGATCGCCGACCTCTCGACGCTCTGGGTGATCGGGCAGGTCTTCGAGTACGAGCTCGGGAGCATCAAACTGGGACAGCCGGCGAAGGTCGAGTTCCCGTACGGCCAAGGCACGCACACACTCAGCGGACGCATTACGTTCATTTATCCGCAGGTCGATCCTCAAACCCGCCGCGCCCAGGTCCGCGTGGAGGTGCCGAATCCGGGACTCGATCTCAAACCCGGGACGTTCGTGACGGTACTCATCGAGACGGGCGGCGGCGATCAACTGGCCGTGCCTCAGGAAGCGGTGATCGACACGGGAACACGGCAGTACGTGCTGCTCGCCTTGCCGGACGGGTACTTCGCCCCGCGGCCCGTGACCGTCGGTCCGCCGACGAATCAGTTCTATCCGGTGCTGAGTGGTCTTCAGGATGGCGACCTGGTCGTGACGTCGGCGCAGTTCCTCATCGATTCGGAATCGAATCTGCAGGCCGCGATGCAGTCGATGGCAGCGCCCGCGCCCGGCCCGCCCGACGCCGGCGCGGTCTCGGGGCCGGTCGCGCCACCGGCGAAGCCCGTCGCCCTCAACATCACCTTCACCAGCCGGCCCGACCCGCCATCCACCGGCAACAACGAGTTGGAGGTCGTGGTGCGTGATGCGCAAGGTCAGCCTGTGACGGACGTGACCGTCGACGTGACCTTCTTCATGGCGGCGATGCCGTCGATGGGCATGCCCGCGGCGAGGAGCGCCGCCACGCTGGCACATGCCGGCAACGGGGTGTACCGAGGGACGGCAGCTTTGGGCATGGCGGGCCGGTGGGACGTCACCGTGAACGTGAGCCGCGCGGGCCAGCGGATCGGCCGCCAGCGGCTGGGATTGGTGGTGCGCTGATGATTGAGAAACTCATCGCCTTCAGCGCGCGCAACGCCTTCATCGTCATCCTGCTGATCGCCGGCATCATCGGCGGCGGCGTATGGGCGATCAAGAACACGCCCATTGACGCCATTCCGGACCTGTCGGATACGCAGGTGATCATCACGGCCAACTGGGAGGGACGCAGTCCAACGCTCGTCGAAGATCAGGTCACGTATCCGATCGTGACCGCGCTGATCTCCGCGCCGAACGTCAAGGTGGTCCGCGGGTTCTCGTACTTCGATGTGTCGTTCATCTACGTGATCTTCCAGGACGGCACCGACCCGTACTGGGCGCGCAGCCGCGTGCTCGAGTATTTGAACGGTCTGCAGAACAAGCTGCCTGCCGGCGTGACGCCGGTGCTCGGCCCGGATGCCACGGGTGTCGGCTGGGGCTTTCAATACGCGCTTGTCGACCGCACCGGCACGCGCGACCTCGCCGAGCTCAGATCGCTCAACGACTGGTACGTTCAGTACTGGCTCCGCAGCGTGACGGGTGTTGCGGAAGTCGCGCCCATCGGCGGGTACGTGAAGCAGTACCAGATCGAGATCGACCCGAACGCGCTCCTGGCCTACAACATCCCGATCGACATGGTCATCGCGGCGGTGCGCAAGAGCAACAACGATGTCGGCGGCCGCGTCGTTGAATGGACCGGCCGCGAATACATGGTTCGCGGGCAGGGCTACGTGACCGGCGTCGGCGACATCGAGCAGGTGAGTCTTGGCGCGAAGCCGGACGGCACGCCGATCCTGGTGAAGGACGTCGGGCGCGTGCATATCGGCCCCGACATGCGGCGCGGCGTGGTCGACCTGAACGGCCAGGGCGACGCCGCCGGTGGCATCGTCGTGATTCGCTCAGGCGTGGACACGTACGGGGTGATCGCGGCGATCAAGAAAGCCGTTGAGGAAAAGGTCAAACCGGCCCTGCCGAAGGGCGTCGAATTCGTCACGACCTACGATCGCTCGGACCTGATCGAACGGTCGATCGACAACCTCCGGTCAAAGCTCCTCGAGGAAGCGTTGATCGTGTCGCTGGTGTGCGTGGTGTTCTTGTGGCACTTCCGCAGCGCGCTCGTCGCGATTCTGACGCTGCCGCTGGCGATCCTGCTGTCCTTTGTTGCCATGCATGCGATCGGCCTGGGGTCGAACATCATGAGCCTGGGCGGCATCGCGATTGCGATAGGCGCCATGATCGATGCGGCGATCATCATGATCGAGAACGCGCACAAACATCTCGAGCATGATCCCGGCGCGAAGTCACGGCGCGAGATCCTGATTGAAGCGGCGCAGGAAGTCGGGCGGCCGCTCTTCTTCTCCCTCCTCATCATCACCGTGTCGTTCCTGCCGATCTTCACGCTCGAAGCGCAGGAGGGGCGGATGTTCCGGCCGCTGGCGTTCACGAAGACCTTCGCGATGGGATTCGCGGCCCTGACGTCGGTGCTCGTGGCCCCCTATCTGATGGTGTTGTTCATTCGCGGCAAGATCGCGCCCGAAGGGAAGAATCCGGTCAACCGATTCCTGATCTGGGCCTATCACCCGGCCGTTCGATTCGTGCTGCGCCATCGGGCGCTGACGCTCATCGTGGCGATCCTCATCATGGCCAGCACCGTGCCGGTGGTCATGCGCCTGGGCTCGGAGTTCATGCCCCCGCTCTACGAGGGGACCTTCCTCTACATGCCCATCACGTTGCCGGGCGCGTCCGTGCAGACCGCCCAGCAGGTGGTGACCACGCAGGACAAGTTGATCATGACGGTCCCCGAGGTCGCATCCGTGTTCGGCAAGGCCGGCCGCGCGCTGACGGCCACCGATCCCGCGCCACTTGAGATGATCGAGACGGTCATCAATCTCAAGCCGGAATCCCAGTGGCGACCGGGGATGACGCCAGACAAACTCGAGGCCGAGCTCGACGAGAAGGTGCGCCTGCCCGGCGTGTCGAACGCGTGGACGATGCCGATCAAAGCGCGGACGGACATGCTGTCGACGGGCATTCGGACGCCGGTGGGCGTGAAGGTGTTCGGACCCAAGCTCGACACCATCAACGACATCGGCGCCCAGGTCGAGTCCGCCATCCGCGCGGTGCCCGGCACCCGCAATGTGTTCGCGGAACGCGTGACAGGCGGCTATTACATCGATTTCAAGATCCGCCGCGATCAAATCGCGCGCTACGGGCTGACCATCGACGACGTCGAGATGGTCATCGAGTCGGCGATCGGCGGCGCGAGCGTGACCACCACCATCGAAGGCCGCGAACGGTATTCGGTTAACGTGCGGTACCAGCGCGATTTCAGAGCTGATATCAACGGGTTGAAGCGGATTCTCGTCTCCACGAAGTCCGGTCTGCAAGTACCGCTCGAGCAAGTGGCCGAGATCAGTCTGTCAACCGGGCCCACCGTCATTCGGACCGAACAGGCCGAGTTGCTGGGATACGTCTACGTTGATGTCGCCGGCCGGGATATCGGCGGCTACGTGGCGGACGCGAAGCGCGCGGTGGCCAAGAGCGTGACGCTGCCCCCGGGGTATCACCTGGAGTGGAGCGGCCAGTACGAGTACATGATGCGCGCGGCCGACCGCCTGAAGCTCGTGATCCCGCTCACGCTGATGATCGTGGTCGTGTTGCTCTACTTCAGCACGCGCAGCGCCATGAAAGTGGGCATCGTCCTGCTCGCCGTTCCGTTCTCGTTGGTCGGCGCGTTCTGGATGATCTACTTGCTGCAGTACAACCTCAGCGTGGCGGTCTGGGTCGGCATCATCGCGCTCGCGGGCGTGGATGCGGAAACCGGCGTGATCATGCTGTTGTACCTCGACCAGGCGTATGAACGCTTCAAGCATGAAGGGCGCATGCACACGCTGCGCGACCTGCAGGACGCGGTCGAGGACGGTGCGGTCAAGCGCATCCGACCCAAGATGATGACGGTCATGGCCATCCTGCTCGGGCTGCTGCCGATCATGTGGAGTCAGGGAGCCGGAGCGGACGTGATGAAGCGGATTGCCGCGCCCATGGTCGGCGGGGTCGTGACGTCCTTCCTCCTCGAACTGCTCGTCTATCCGGTCATCTTCGTCATCTGGAAGTGGCACAGCGAAGTCAAAGCCGCAGAACGCGCCGTCGCCGGCGTTTAAGGGGGTTGGTCATGGGCATACTCATTGCAATACTCACGCTCGCCATCGGGAGCGCGGGGGCCGTATCGGCCAATCCGGCAGTGGCGCAATCGACGTTCGTCCTGCAGGTTGACGGGCCGGGCGGGCACGGCACGCTGGCGTTCAGCGACGAGCGCGTCATGTTTGCGGGGGCGCCGGGAAAGTCCCGGACATGGATGTATGAAGACCTGAAGGAGGTTCGCGTGGAATCCCCGACGCGGATCGTCTTCACGCTGTATGAGGGCGGCAGTCGCCTCCGGTTCGGCCACAGAGGCCGCGTGACGTTCACGGTGACGCCGGGCCGCGTCGACGGGGACCTCGTTGCGTATCTGCTTCACCGGATTCCGCGGCCGACGATGTCGGCGGTCAAGCCGGCCGGGCTTGGAGACGTGGTCGCCCAAGTGCCGGTGAAGCACAACAGACATGGGCGTGGACAGATGGGGATGCTCCAGCTGTATGACGGGGGCCTCGCGTTTGACGCGCCTCGCGCAGCGGACTCTCGGTACTGGCGCGCCCGCGATATTCAGTCCGTGGCGCGTGTGTCGCCGTTTGAACTCCTTGTCACCGTGTACGACAGTGATTCGACGCGACCGTTTGACTTCACACTGCGAGCCGAGATGTCGGCTGATGTCTTCGACGCACTCTGGGCGCAGGTCAATCCGCCGGTCGTTCGCGCGGGCGGTGTGACCTCTGGCGGCTCCCCCGCGATCGACCGCGAGCCATCCTCCGGGCCACCGCCGGCCCCCATGGCCGTGCGCGAGGAGCCTTCGACACAGCGCATTTCCCTCGAAATCACGGAGGCCGGTTTCGTTCCGTTACGCTTCGAGGTGGAGACCGGCCGTCCGGTTGAGCTCGTCGTGACGCGCACCACCGATAAGACCTGCGGCACCGAGATCGTTATTGGCAACGGCAGCCAGCGAGCGGACCTGCCCCTGAATGAACCGGTCACGTTGAAGCTGGGCCCGTTG
Organism: Acidobacteriota bacterium; assembly: GCA_021824055.1. GTDB lineage: Bacteria > Acidobacteriota > Vicinamibacteria > Vicinamibacterales > SCN-69-37 > SCUN01. The sequence continues at coordinate 407 of JAKALV010000069.1, read as the reverse complement.
GCCAAGGGCGAACTCAAGATCTCGTGCGGGATGGCGATGTTGAAAGGCACGGTGGTCGCGCGGTAGAGGTGCGCGACCACCCCGTCCAAGGTTCAAAGTTCAAGGTCCAAGGTCACTTGTTGTCCAAGGTCCTCTTGGTCCTCGGTTCGAGGTCCGTGCTCAGGTGCGGCGTCCGTTGCTCTGTGCCGACCAGGCACCCCGGACCAACCGGACCTCGGACGGAGGCGGACCTTGGACTTTGGACCTTGAACGTTGGACGATGGTGTCAGTGTCTCTTCACTACCACAAGCTCTCCCGACATCTTCCGGCATCCGTCGTCGATGGTCAGGTTGCAGTAGTACTTGAACGTGCCGGCACGGTCGGCGAGGAACTCGAAGGACACGGGCTTGCCGGGCTCGCCGCGCTTC